>JAOZRY010000213.1 GCA_029939965.1 Bacteroidales bacterium
GTTTTTCAGAGTAAATCTGCTGAAAAATAATATTCCCATAAATATCGATAACAGATATGGCATCAATGCTATTTTCGATAAGTGTTCGGTAATATTCTTCACTTTTTTGCACTAATTCTTTCTGGGCAGCTAATTCTTTTAAGGCTTCGTTTCTATCTTTATCAATTTCCCGCAAATCTTCCTGGTTGGCGGCAACAGCGGCAAAAAGTTCGGCTATGGGGTCATCATTAGGCAAAACCGGTATCTCTTGATTCAAATTATTAGTCCAGGTCATTTTTCCGAGGTAGCCGATTAACTCGTTTATGCGGGTTTTTTCTGCTTGTTCTTTATTCAAATATTTGGTTTCGCCCTTTATCAATGTTTGTATGGCATCTTCGTACGAATCGAGAATAAAAACCTTATCGAATATTGAAGAAGCTTTTTTTGCAGTTAAGATGGTTAATTTTGTTTTGTTCGTCATCCCAAAAAATAATATTGCCTGCACTTTATGCATAATGGATTTTGCCCAACTTATAAATGTTTTTTTCGACTGAAATGAAACTGTTTCAAGGTAAGTGTAATCGAAAATAATGGAAAATGATTTCGATTTAATATCATTATCGATAATGGTATTAATAGTTTTGATAAACCAAATGTTATTTTCTACAGATGAAGAGCCTACAGCAAAAACATAAAGAGTGTTATATCCTATTTTCCCAATTTCCACAGAATAGGAGCAATCCTCTTTTTTATATTTCCATTCGGGTTTTGTGGTTATCGTAAATCCGGAGATGGGGCATTTTTTAAATTTTAATAAATCAATCATGTCGTTTTTCTTATAATTCGGTTTTTAGTTGTATCAGGTTTAATTTGCGGGTTTTTACTATTTTAAAATGTGCGTGTGTGTCTCATTTATGTTTCAATTGTTTTTCTAATTCTTGATAAGCAGGTTTTTATTTCATATCTGTGTTTTGTTGAGTTTAGTGCTAACTATTTTATATATATAAACAATGATCGTGCAAATTTAGATAAAACCCTAATAAATAACAAGTACCCCCTGAGTTTGGTGGCGATAGAGATTTGCCTTTATGAGAATTGGTTTTAATAATGGTACTTCATTATTAGTTGCATGTCGGCTATGGATAATGTACTTACCGGATACCCACATAACGTTGGCCACTATTAATTGTCGATTCATTATAAATTCCATATATTTTTTTTACTACTGAAATTTACGTAGGCATGTTCTGGTTATTTTTTCAATTTACAAAACGTTATCATATTATATGGCGTAGCTTTTATTTCACAGGCTTTTCCCCGTGAAATGTATTATTGTATTGGGCTATTATTTCACAGGGTTTACATGGGCAGCCCACATTTGCATTTTACTGGAAAACATCAATTTGTCCTACTTTACAAGTGTAGCTAATTGCAGGATTGCCAATAAATTATATCTTTGCTATAATGATATTTACTTTTTGATAAACATGAGCATTTTACAGATTATTAATAATCCGCGAATAGATATACTCCGGTTAAAAAAATATTGGAGGAAAAAGTGTTATGAGAAATTGCGATGGGTAAGAAAGCTACACGAAATGCGGGTTTCGTTGATATTTGGAAGTGAATTGCTACGCAGAAGGTTACTATTGTTACTTGCATCATTCGAACACAATAAACAAATCTTAAAATAGAAACATCATGAAAAAGAACAGCATTTTTACAATCATCTCACTTTTTTCGTTTCAATTGTTAATGGCTCAGGCATACATTCCACTTGCTGTTGAGGGAGCACACTGGATTGTATGCTACGACAAAATTGCAACCCCGATTCCGGTTGACGAACTATGGGAATATTATTCGACAGGAGACACAAGTATTAATGATATAAATTATAAAAAAGTTTATAAACGCGATTTGGTTGTAACACAGGAAGGCCCTCCATTTGAGGCTTCGGGGCCTTACGAACTTTTTGGTACAATTAGGGATGATAGTATTAATAAAAAAGTATATGCAATCCGGTTTAGCTCGTATGACGAATGCCCGGTAAACGAGGATTTTTTATTATACGACTTTTCGTTAAGTATTAATCAAACGGCTGTTCTATGTATTGTTCCTACCTTTTTAAACTTTGTGATCGAGGATATTTACAATTCGGAAGTACTCGGTTTTTCGACCAGAGTATTTGATAGTTACGATGATTTTTATGAAGGAATGGGATCGAACTTTGGCTTATTTGAAGATATGTTTGCTCCTGTTGATAAAAGCAATGGAAAATATATTTTTCGCACTTCCTTAGGGTATTACTGTAGAGAATCTCCATGTTTTTTGTTTGTTTCCACAAATGAGAAATTAGAATCGACAGCGATAAGGATATTTCCAAATCCTGCAAATGATTTTATATATATTTCAGGAAATAACCTAAATGAGATTAGTTCCATTTCAGTAATTAATAATATGGGTCAGGAAATGATAAGTAAAAATACAGAAATAAATAAAATTGATGTGTCGAAATTAGCTCCCGGCTTTTATATAGTTGAGCTAACTATAAAAAACAATATAATACAAAAGAAAATTACTATTCTTTAGTGCTTGTCCATAATGTCCGATTTCTTCGTTATGCTTGTTTTTACACAAAGTTATTTCGGCAAGTTCAACACATCGCATTTAGGCTACCCGCATAAAGTTGAATACTGCTAATTATCAATTCATTATAAATTAGTACTACAATAGCGTAACCCATACTGGGTTAATCAGATTATTTATATCGGTAGCCGGATAAGTTTACTCCCTCGGCCTGACGGCTATTTTTCTTCAATTTGTCCAGCTTAACGTTGGTAGCCGAAAGTTTTGTTCCAGACTTTCCAACGTCCGAAGGACTTGGAAACGTCAGGAATTGGAAACGTTAGGAATTGAGAAATCTGGTGTTTGAAGCAATGAATAAACATTAGCCCAACGGATGGTGCCAGCGGCAGGGATTGGAGTGGTAGCTTGCTGAAGTGGCTGCTGATATTTTTGTTGGCCGGCGTAGGCTGACGAAGGAAGCCCACGTACGGCTTACAAAAATACAGCAGGCACAAGGCAACTACAAACGGAAAGCCCGTAAGCCGCCCAAAATATTATTGGTTTTACTACCATTCTCGTGGTAAACAATGATTCTGTTGTTCTGCTATAAGTTTGTTTATAATGATTAAATGATTAAATGCTAAAATGATTAAATGATTAAATGCTAAAATGATTAAATGCTAAAATGATGAAATGCTCAAAATGATGAAATGATGAAATATTGTTTATATTGTGTTTTTACTTTTTATATTTTATACTGCGAAATACTCTTCCAATTCCTTCATTGTGTTTTCTGATTTAAGGATATCCTTGAATGCCTCTCCCTGATTGAGCACCAGAATACGTTCGCAAACTTCGGTTACATGCTTTAGATCGTGGCTTGAGATGAGCATGGTGATATCTGAATTTGTTTTCAACTCGTTGAGAAGATTGATAAGGCGTATTTGGGTGGTAGGGTCAAGGCCGTTGAAGGGTTCATCCAGAATTAATATTTCGGGATTGGGGAGCAGGGCGGCTGCAATACCAACCTTTTGCTGATTGCCTCGCGATAAGTCGCGAATGTATTTGCCTTTTTGCAAAATTTCGCCATTAAAAAATGTTTCGAAATCGGTATAAAACTTTTCCAAATCGCCCTTTGGCAATTGATAAACTCCTGCAATAAATTCGAAGTATTCTTCGGGTGTAAGAAAATCGATCAAATAATTATCGTCGAGATATGAACCCGTAATTTTTTTCCATTCGGGGTTTTCGGCAACATTTGCATTATTTATTTGCACCTCGCCATTGGTTGCTCTAATCAAATCTAAAATCAACCTGAAGAATGTTGTTTTTCCTGCACCGTTGTTTCCAACCAATCCAAAAGTTTCGCCTTTTTTTATGGATATTTTAGGTAAATTTAAAACGAGCTGATCGTTGTATTTTTTGGTTAAATCGAATGTTTCTATCATTTGTATAAAATTATTTTCGGTTGATTATTATTTCTTTCTAAATCCTTCGCCAATGATATATCTGCGTTCGAGAAAACGATTTGTTGCAAGCCCAACCAGTTGTTTGTTAAAAATAATTCCGAGCAATCCTGCAACTCCAATGGCTATTAAACCGGTGTTATTAAGCCCAAAAGCCCAAAACGGAAGGTAAATCAATATAGGAAAAAGTATAATTGGAAATGAGATTAAAAACTGTGTGGCACTTACTCCCTGATAATTGAATGCTGCTCCTTTGGAAAGATCGAGCCGTTTTTTGTTATTGGTTGACATGTACAAAACAAACACGGAACTTATACCTATATTAAACAGTGCTGCAACAAAATTTATAAACAAAATATTTGTCCCGAAATAAACATAAGGAATGGTAATAATAAAAGTGATTATTGTTGAAGAAACGAGGATGTAATATTTGGCTCTGAAGTATAAATCGAAATCGTCGATGTGCGATAAAATGCCATCAAAGTAGCTGCTTTCCCAACTTAGCAGATATTGGCCATAAATAAGAGTTATACCACCGGTCATAAAAATTCCGACAAAAATAAGCCAGGCGTTTGCTGAATATAGTTCGGGATTTGGATAGAACAAAAATCCATACAACAGAAATATGGGTAAAAATATAAGTGTGCTTTTTGAGCGTTTATTTCTAATCATTAGCTTTAATTCGAGCGACATCAGGTTGCCAATTTCGCCAAAGCTCTTCAGGTATTTGAAATCAGAAACACTACGTTTTACGGTTTTTTTGAGCCTGGTATTGTCTTCAGGATAAAGATGGTTTTTTAAATCGCGGAAATTGAGCCAATAGGCCAAAACAGAAACACCAAAAGGTATTAGCAACCATATTGGATTGTTGAGTGCTGATGTAAACATTTTGGATGAAAGATCGGCAATGGAGATCATCTCGAAATATTCGGCAGCTACCAAACCGGCAAGTACAACTACTATGGTGATGGTTACGGTATTGTTTCCCGAAAGGTTTCGTTTGAAAAGAAGACTAAGGAAGTTGATGCTTAAAACTGTAAACAACACCGAAAGTATGTAGCCCGTAACCTGTAATCCTGAGAAATACGGAGCCATTTGGAAAATTATAAATGGTGTAAATATGAGGATAGGAATAAAATTAAAAACTGCCAGTGTTGATTTCCCCAGCACATAATTTACCAATTTGGATCGGGGTACCGGAAGATGCAGATAGGGTTGAATACTTAGAACAGGTACTTTTTGCATAAAAAACCTCACCACAAATCCCAAAGCAAATCCATATAAAACGAAAGAATTAAATTTTTCGATGGCATCGTCGTCCGGAAATATTTTATCGAACTCTGCACCAAAGTAAATACTCCCAATTAGTATTTCGGCAAATATTAGCAAAAAGATGAAACCAAGAAATATTTTTATCCCCATGGATTGCTCCCACACCGAAGATCGCCGGTTTTCGCGCATTTCGTTATTAATAAACCATTTAAGTAACATTATATCATTGTATTTAAAATTAATTTTTGCCATTTATCAAAAACTGTGCAAAGACCGAAAAATCCTTTAAACAAGCAGAACCCAGAAGTATTCGCCACCGCTAAACAAATATTTCTGATCGTATCCGAACATACTTTTTTCAACTACGAACACAGCAGTTTAAAATCAGGAATTGAGCTTTATGTTTTGTTTGTGTCTGGTTTTGTCGCGGATAGATTTTTTTTGTAAGTTTTTTTCGAGAGCCTCTGTGAGGTTAACCCCGGTTTGATTGGCCAGACATATCAAAACGAAAAGCACATCTGCAAATTCATCTGCCAAGTCTTTGTCGTTATCCGATTCTTTAAACGACTGCTCACCAAATTTCCGGGCAATAATGCGGGCTACCTCACCTACTTCCTCAGTTAAAATTGCCATGTTGGTTAATTCGTTAAAGTACCTTACTCCTGTAGTGGTAATCCAATTATCTACAATTTTTTGTGCCTGTTCAATTGTCATAGTTCAATAATATTTTGAGCAAATGTATCAAATGAT
>JAOZRY010000888.1 GCA_029939965.1 Bacteroidales bacterium
TTTTTGTTGCAAAAAATTTGTTTTTGTATATAATAAGGGACATTGTTATGAAAGAAAATAATCAATTTAAAAAACGGCAATAAACAAATCTTTGTTGATTTCTTTTTGCCGCTTTAAAAGCGGTTTTTAAATTCAGAACGATTGAACTTTGAAAATTAAATAGCAGGTAAGTTTTGAACTATAAGCGTAGTTCAAAACAAAAAATGAAATTTATTTACGAATAAATTTTAAGCATTAAAATCACTTTTGAACTATTGCGAGATAGTTTAAAAGAACAAGATTGCGGTTTTTAAATTTTCTGACAAGAAAATTTTAAGAGCGTATGGTGGATGCCTTGACTCTAAAAGGCGATGAAGGACGTGGCATGTCTGCGATAAGCTTCGGTGAGGTGACTAGCAACCTTTGACCCGGAGATCTCCGAATGGGGAAACCTTATCTGATAAATTCAGATAGTCAGATTTCTATAAATGAAATTTGAAGCATACTTGGGGAAGTGAAACATCTCAGTACCCAAAGGAAAAGAGACCAATAGGAATTTCCTTAGTAGCGGCGAGCGAAACGGAAAGAGCCCAAACCGGATCGTTCCTCACTGTGTTCGGAACGAACGCGGAAGAATGCAGATTAGACGCGGAATAAATGCAGAAGAAATTCTGCATGGATCAGCGTAAGGTCAGCATAAAGTCTGCGTAGCGACGAGCATAGCGAGGAGCGATGCGGGGTTGTAGGATAATAAAGTCTGTTCTTCGGAATAGAAGAAGTTACAAAATTTGATGTTAGTTGAATTAGCTGGGAAGCTAAACTCAAAAGGGTAATAGTCCCGTAAACGAAAACATTAAGTCTTCTTATTTGTTACTCCTGAGTAATCCAAGACACGAATAGCTTGGGTGAATCAGCCAGTACTAACTGGCAAGGCTAAATACTTTTAGAGATCGATAGTGAACAAGTACCGTGAGGGAAAGGTGAAAAGAACCCCGGAGAGGGGAGTGAAATAGATCTGAAACCATATGCTTACAAGGAGTAGGAGTGGGCATCTCATTGCATTCGATGCCGAATTTCTAATTTTATAATTTTATAATTTTTAAAGAAATCAAAATTTCTAATTTTTAAACTTGACGACGGATTTTGGCGAAGCCAAAATCCGTCTCTGCGAGCTTGCGAAGCAGTCCAGAATTACTGGATCGCGTCGCTGTCGCTCACGAAGACGGTTCACCGAAGGCGAACCGTTAACAAAAAACTTTGTTTTTTGTTCATTAAAAATTTAGTTATTAGAAATTATTTAAAAATTGAAAATTGAGAATTGAAAATTTGGATATCGAGCGTAGTGAGATGTCCATGACTGCGTTCCTATTGAAGAATGAGCCAACGAGTCGAAGTGTGCAGCTGCCTAAAAGGAAAAACCTTGAAGGCAAAGCGAAAGCGAGTGTTAATAGCGCGAATTACAGGTCTCTTACAGAATAAAATTCGTCACAAGATTTTTAAATTTTCGGACGAAACGAAGTGAAAAATTATGAAGTAATACTTGGGTATTGTTAAATAATTTTTAACTAGTTTCGGTCAAAATTTAGAAGTCGGAGTAGACTTTTATTTTGTAAGAGACCTGCAAGTTGTATGCTTCGGACCCGAAGCCAAGTGATCTTGCCATGAGCAGGGTGAAGGTGG
>JAOZRY010000214.1 GCA_029939965.1 Bacteroidales bacterium
CCCGGATTGGGCGTGATGGTTATGCCCGACAGGTCGCCCTGGGTTATGGGAATATTAAGTTATTTCGATACAATTCCTAAAAATCTTACATCTCGAATGCCATAGCATAAGCGTTGTCGTAATATTTGCGTAGCTGACGCCAGCCAAACATTGCCGAACTCTCTTCAATACGGTTTCTTTGGGCTATACGTTCGCGGCGATCGAGTTTTACGAACTCAAACATTTTTTTGGCCATTTTTTCGGCTACTTCTTCCGAAGGTCTGTTTCTACGGTTTACTATCCATAGGCCTTTATCTTCGTTATCTTCCACATGATTTTTTACGTACGATCCAAATCCTGCCAGATCAGTGGTGATAGAGGGCAATCCGCTGGCACAGCATTCTAATGGTGTATATCCCCACGGTTCGTAATAACTCGGAAAAATACCAAGATGACAGCCTCTTACAAATTGGAGGTAATCCATCCTAAAAAGTGAATTTGCTGTAGAAATGAAATCTGGATGATAAACCATTTTTACCTTGTCCTCACGATAATTCAGCAAATTCGCTGTCTTAAGAAAGTTCATAATCGGATCTTTTTGCTCATCCACCAAATCGTGAGTTACAATCAAAGGCATCTGCTTATTTCGCCAGCTACCAATATTGCGTCGCAATCGAAGTGCAAGATAATCATCGACAAGTGCATTTAGGTTGGGCATAACATTTATATCATCGCGCGACAGCATTACATTAAAAAGCTTGTCGGCCAGCATTTTTTGTATGTCATCGCAGTTACGTCTTATTTCTTCAAGATTTGCCCGCGACTCCAAAACACTCGAATTGATAGAACGATATGGGTTTTTGGTAATAAAAAACATTACAACGGTTTTGTCGATATTTTCGTTTTTCATCATCCAGTTTAGGCGGGCAAGAGCTTCGAGGGTAAGGTCGAAACCTTTGTTGTAATGCTCGAACCTGCCTGAAGTAAAAAAGTATAATGTTTTATCAAGATCAAAAGTGTAGTTGTGAAAGAAATGCCCCATCACAAACTCATTAATCTTGCCTTTGTTTTGCTTGTGAATTTGCTGAAATTCGTGCATTACCTCAAAACGTTTAATATTTAATCCGTTTGGAAGAATGGCTTCGGGTTGTCGGCCAATCAGATATTTGCACTCATTTGCTGTAATGTCGCTTACTGTCGAAAAAATATGTGCCCCGTGCGATGCTGCTCTTTCAATTTCAACAATATGACTTATATTGAAATGCTTTGCCTCCTTTAACCAATCGTAAAATGGAAGGTGATCATAAAATTTTGGGTCGTTCATGGCGAGGTATCGCCCGAGCATAGTGGCATGTGTTGTAAACACAATTTTCACATCTATTTTATGTCGCCTCAATTCAGGGACCGGAATTCCTGACATCCACTCATGAAAATGTGCCAGTAGTCTTTTTGTGTTATGTTCATTTTTGGATAGAAGCCTGATAAATTCAAAAACCTGAAAACCAAATGAGACTACATTATCCACAAGTTTTTCGTTGCCTGGTAGTGAAATATTATGATGTTCCCAGAAAATGTATTTGTGTTCGTGAATTTTTGATAATAAACTCTCAGGGTTGAACAGCACAGCTTTTGGCCTGCCATCTATGAGCCAGGTACCGTAATGTACATCGTATCCCATACGGTGCATCTCTTTTACAACTTCACGAATTGGATCCGGGTTATCCTGTTCATGAGCATCATTATTGTACAGGTCTTTATCATGCTCAAAAATAACAGCAGCCTGATCTTCAAAATATGGTCCCATTAAAAGGTAATTCTCACCCCATTTTATTTTGGTGGCCGGCACCTTGGATTGAATAACCGTATAAATGCCGCCAACCTGATTACAAACTTCCCACGCACATTCCATAAGCAGGGTGTTGTTGAGTTCTTCCTGCGATAACTCTTTTAGTGGTTGTAGTTCAGGTTGATTTTGTTTTGGTTCTGGTTTCTCCATTACAATATCTTCTTTTTTTGGCTTTTCTTGTATAACTTTCAAATCCGTTTCAGGTTTGGTTTCCAAGCTCATTGATATTTTGTTTTCTTTCTCTGCGCCAATTTGCTCTTGTTTCAGCACATTTTTTTCAGATGTTTTTATTTTATTAATGGTTTCTGTTTTCAAAATCGAAACCTGTGAAGTATCTTCTTTTGGTTGTGTTTCTGTTTTTACCGGCATTTTTATTGCGCTGCTAACCTTCGGCTTTGGTGCTGTTTTTTTTGAAACTTTCTTTTGACCAACAGATGCAGTTTTCAGTACAGGTTCTTTAGTTTGAATTATTTTCTTAACCGTTTTCGTTTGATTAGTTTTCTCAATTTTATCGGCTATTATTTTCTTTTCCAGTAGAGGTGTTTTCTTTAGATTGGGTTTTTGAGTTGTTGTTTTTCGCACAACCTTTTTCTTTTGTGATGATCCACTGGTTGATTTAGATTTTGCCATAATTCAGATTATTTACTGTGAATCCTCAAAAGTATAAACAAATCATGGATTGTAAGCAGCTATTTGTTACGAACAGGTTGTTTTAACAAATATTTAGTGTGCGACAGAAAACGTCGATATCATCGTTGGTCAGTCATTTACAAAAGTAAACACCTTGATATTCAACACTTCGTCCGCCTCGATCTCAGCGATTTCTGACACCCACTTTCTGAAAAATTGAGTTTTCTTACAAACACTATTTAAAATTCTAATGGTCTTGTCTATGTGAGATAAAAAAAGAATTGTTGAAATGTAGGATATCGAAAAACCATTAATGCTAATATGTTAACGATGTTCGTTTCTCGCTTGCGGCTTCAATAATAAATCGAAAATCATCAATCATCAATTGATTTATGATTTGAATGAATTTTTTGAGCTATATCTTTAGCATCCTGAATTTTGATGTCGAAAACCTCCACATCAAGAAGATTCCATTTATTAATAACTTTGTTAACAAGGCTTTTCCTTACTATCCAAATCATTGTTAATTCAGGTGTCATCATCAACTTATCGATCGAGGGTGCCCATCCTTTCGATTTTAGCTCCAGTGGCCCTATTTCATCGATGAAAATAAAATCAACACTTTCAACATTCTCTATCCTCAACAAATCGTGCCCAAATTTTTGCCCGTCAGCATCAAATCTAAAGGGTCCAATTTCTTCTCCCTTTTCGAAATGAATGCTGCACAATGGTTTTTGTTCTCTGGTTTGAAGATCAATAATATTAAATTCTGATCGTCGTTTTTTTTCAAATTTACCGGGAGCCAGAAACCCCCCATTTTTATAATTTAAGTTTCTTAATGCTTCATCAAGTTGGGAAGCACAAGTTGTTTTGCCTTCATGGCGGTTGCTTGTGAGGATATAAATTTTTGGTTTCATTATTTTCGATTGAAATAACCAAAGTAATTGATCGGCATTTTGCAATGCTTGTTTTATGCTTTTTCCGGGTTTCCGAAGGATTTGTTTTGGTTTTGAAAAATTTTCGATTACCGCCGGTAGTGCCGAAAATGCCAACCCTAACGAAAGGTAGAGCTGCGAAAATCCTCGTTTCATCAGCACGGATTTGATGAGCGGATTGCGTAGCTCAACACTAATCGATGAAAACCCAACCAAAATGAGTACAGCACGGATATTCATTTGTAATCCGGCCAACAATCCTTCAGTATCAAATAGGTTTCCTTTTTGAAATCCGTTAAAAAATACTGTGGCAAGAAAAGTAAGGATCAAAACTTGCACCCAAAATATGGGGCGTTTTAAATGCTTGAGCGATTGCTTGTAATAAAAAATACAAAATCCGATATACGAAAAAATGAACAATATGCCTGCCCACAACGAAATTTTACTGATGATGAACAAACAGACCGCAATTGCAAACAGGTGAAAGAAGAGCAGTTTTACCGAGAAATGCTGATCGGGATTAAGTTCGAAAAGTGTGTTTTTGCCTTGTGGCAGTATCTCTTTTATTTCATTTGTGTGGGTTATAGATTTAAAAGTTCTTCTGCCAACCGATAAACCTATTATTGCCGCAGTAATTCCAAGCAAAGCATAAACACCAAACAAAATCCAGAGAGCTTGTTCGGGCTTTAGATCAGCATATCCGATTTGTTTAACAGCATAATTGTATAGATTAACAAGTACCGTAACAAAATCGAATCCGTAAATAATAAGCAAATTGCCAATTTTGTGGGCAATGGTGCTCGAAAGTGCTATGGCTCCACCAACAATATATCCTAAAAAATTTCCCCCTAACAATCTTATAAATAGCTCCATAAGCAGAGCCTCTGATAAAATTCCGGTCATTGGTCCCAGCAGGATGGCACTTGGTGAGATGGATTTCATTAATGCGCAGATAAGCCCGGCACGCCAAAATAAGCCTTTTTCTTTCCAGTGCTGATGAAAAGCCACAAGAATGGCCACACTAATCATGGCAAGTATTGTTCCGGCAAACGGTACACGCAGGTTGTGAAAGAAACTACCGATTATAATTTCGACCGATGCCCAAAGACTTCCAACAACACTTGCCTTTAGCCAAATATCCTTTACCTTTTGATTTGTAAGCTTGCTTTTCATTTTTTTAAAATAATCAGCAAACTTAAAAATTTAGCCTGCATTTTCATGCATTTTAATTTTTATCATCCCTGTTTTCTGCAATACTTTTCTATATTTGTTTTTTCTTGAAAACTAAAAACTAATTAATATGAACCTGAAAGACGACAAGCGAATAGTACTGACATTGGATGCCGGAGGAACAAATTTTGTTTTTTCAGCAATTCAGGGGGGAGATGAGATTGTTGAACCCATCATTTTGCCTGCACAAGCTGCCAATTTAATTGATATTCTCGAACGTATAATAAAAGGATTTGAGGAGGTAAAAGCAAAATTATCAGAATATCCGGTTGCGATTAGTTTTGCTTTTCCGGGCCCGGCCGAATACGAATTGGGAATTATTGGCAATTTAGTAAATCTACCCGATTTTCGTGGTGGAGTAGCACTTGGACCTATGCTCGAAGAAAAATTTGGGATACCTGTTTACATTAATAATGATGGCGATTTGTTTACCTATGGAGAAGCAATAAATGGCTTGTTGCCCGAAATAAATGCAAAGCTCACCGATAGTGGTAATCCTAAAAGATATCACAACCTGTTAGGAAGTACATTCGGAACCGGATTTGGTGGAGGCATCGTAACGCATGGCGAACTCTTTACCGGTGATAATTCGGCACAGGGCGAGATAAACCGGAGTCGTAGCAAAGTGCATCCATTTTATAGTGTTGAAGAAACCGTTAGTATTCGTGGGATTAGAAAGGCATATTCGCGCGAAGCAAAAATTGATGAAGTGATGGTTCCGACACCACAATCCATTTTCGAAATCGGAATGGGAAAGGTGGAAGGCGATAGGCAGGCAGCAATAAAAACTTTTAAAAAGTTTGCCATGGCAGCAGGTGATGTTCTGGCCAACGCTATTACTTTGGTCGATGGTCTTATTGTTTTGGGCGGAGGCTTATCAGGGGCTCATCCTTTGTTTCTTCAGCAGTTGGTAAATGAAATGAACCATAAATTTGAAACCCCTCGTGGTGGCAACTTATCAAGGCTCGAAATAAGAGTTTTTAACCTTGAGAATGAAAAAGACCTAAAAAGGTTTTTACACGGGAGCACGAAGGAAATCCAAGTACCCTTTTCTAATAAACGAATAACTTATGATCCTTTAAAAAGGATAGGTGTAGGTGTTTCAAGGTTAGGTACTTCTAAAGCTACATCGATTGGTGCTTATGCATTTGCACTCAATAAGCTGGATAAATCCTAACATGGACAAGCCAGAAAAGAGATTGGTTGAAGTATAAATTATTTACTGATTTTGAGGATTTTTTTTTGGGCGGCTACGGGCTTTCCGTTTGTAGTTGCCTTGTGCCAGCTGTATTTTTGTAAGCCGTACGTGGGCTTCCTTCGTCAGCCTACGCCGGCCAACAAAAATATCAGCAGCCACTTCAGCAAGCTACCACTCCAATCCCTGCCGCTGAGCATTACACGGCAACG
>JAOZRY010000889.1 GCA_029939965.1 Bacteroidales bacterium
TAATTAAAACTAATCTTGTTCGCGGTGACGCATTTCTATTTTTACATCATTATAGCGATAGAGCCTTTTAGTAAGTTTTTCGGCACAATAAACAGATCTGTGTTGACCTCCTGTACAACCAAAATTTATCTGGAGACTCGTAAAATGGCGATGTGTGTACACATTAATCGATTGCTGTACCATATTTGCCGCATGATCAATAAACGAATCCACCTCATCATATTTCTCAAGGTAGTCGATCACAGCTTTATCTTTACCGTTCAGGGTTTTGTATTTATTAATCCGGCCCGGATTGGGTAATGCTCTGCAATCGAAAACAAAACCACCTCCGTTTCCACTGTGATCGGGAGGAATGCCATGTTTGTACGAGAAACTGGTGATTGTAATTTTTAGTGGAGGTGTAATAATTTCGCTTAATTCCCGGCTTTCGATAATTGCATTTAAGCACTTTTTCATTTCACCCAAATCACCGGGAATCTTATTGTTATCCATCAACCATTTAATATTGTTAATAGCTAAAGGAATACTACTCAAAAAATGTTGTTTTTTTTCGTGTAAACCCCTAAAACCGTAAGCTCCTAATGTTTGAAGAATCCTGATTAAAACAAATTTGTAGAAGTGGTGTCTGAAATTTCTTACACTTTTCGGTTCAATTTTTTCGGCCCGGCTAATGTAATAGTCGATAAGTTGTTCTCTTATTTCGGAGGGCATAGCCACTCTGGCCTGAAACAGCAGCGATACCAAATCATAATGCACAGGCCCTCGCCTTCCACCCTGGTAATCGATAAAGTAGAGCTTGTTATTTTGCATTATAATATTTCTGGCTTGAAAATCGCGATAAACAAAATATGAACTCTCAACCGACATCAGAAGCTGAACAAGTTTTCTGAAGTCTTCTTCTAAATAGTATTCGTTGTAGGGGATTTGTGCAAGTTTTAAAAAATTGTATTTAAAATAATTCAAATCCCACATGTATGCCTGTGTATCGAATTCACCCGAAGGATAACAACTTGAGTAATCCACCGATTTACCTGCCACAATCTGAAACTTGATCAGCTCATCAATTATATTTTTGTAGAGGTCGATCAGCTCCTTTCCAAATCCATACTTTTCCTTCAGGTTGTTGATGCGATTAAATAATACATCATCACCCAGGTCTTCGAGCAAGTATGCATTATAATCATCATCAACAATGTAAATTTCAGGAACATTTAAACCGTGTTTTTTGAAATGCCCGGTAAGA
This sequence comes from Bacteroidales bacterium, assembly GCA_029939965.1. Classification (GTDB taxonomy): domain Bacteria; phylum Bacteroidota; class Bacteroidia; order Bacteroidales; family 4484-276; genus SABY01. The sequence goes on from JAOZRY010000889.1 coordinate 1,244, forward strand.
TCAATAAATGCTCTGTTTTCGTTAGGACTCTCATAAAATGCACCGAGAGCTTGTTTGTGTTTGCTTTTTATACGGTAGTATCTCCGGTACGACCCTGATTGAGCCAGGAGTTCAATGTCAGTAGAATCTTCTCCGGCCCACTTTTCGTACAGACTCAAAACTTTTTTCTTTTCTTCCTTGTTCAATGTTTTCAATTTTGTCGGCAAATATAATCAGAGTATTTATAATGGTACTACTACAAATTTAACGAAACCCTGAATCTTCTTATAGGCAACTTTGCTTAATGTTGAATGGTTGAATTAATTCCAAGGTGTTAATGCGATAATGTGATAATGCGACAATGCGATAAGGCGACAAGGAGATAATGCGATAAGAAAGGGAAATGGATCGAATCATTGAATCATTAAAGCATT
>JAOZRY010000890.1 GCA_029939965.1 Bacteroidales bacterium
TTTTTTAGGCCTTTACAGAGTGAGCATAACGCAGCGGGCTTTTACGGCGTCATCAAATAGAAAAGTATTCTCTTAATTGATTATTGCCCATACAGAAGCAGTATTTCCTCTTGCAGCACTTCGGATTGCTCGTCCAGTATGGCTTTTTCTTTTAAAAACTCCTCAGTAGTGTCCGGTTAATTATCAAATAATTTCAACTGGATATACGGACTAGTCATTTCATTTTTGTAATCGTGCTCTGTCAACACCTGATAAATGGGCTTTTTTTCAAAAAGAGATATACTTAAAATCTGTAAAATATTGTAAAGAGTCAAATCAATTTTCAGCTGTTTTTTCATTATCGCAATCATTACATACGTTGATATTGCAATCCATACTTGGGTTTTGACGGCATTTTCTGATGTGCCAAAAAACTTTTTAATTCTCAAATGCTGCTTGATCCATTTAAAAAATATTTCTACTCGCCACCGATGACGATATAACTCGGCGATTGTCAACGCTGGAAGCGTGAATTGATTTGTAAGAAAAACAAGTACTCTGCCCTTCTCGGCATCGAAATATTTTATACGGCGCAATTTTTCCGGATAATCTTTTTTGCTGTAAAAACCTGTTGGTGCAACTATTTGATCGCATCTGACACCGATGGCTTTATCAACTTTGCGTGAATATATCCGGCGAAGCCCCGTATTAGTTTTTGAGCGAGTTACAAATATGGCGGAGCTTTGATGCATCTGGTACAGTCGCTTAAAATCCAAGTAGGCCCGGTCCATAATATAGATTGCGCCTGGCTCTGGAATAAGATGATCAAGAACATTGACATCGTGAACCTTGCCATCGGTGATCCAAATAAAAGTTGGGATATCACCACGCAAATCCAATAGGGTGTGCAACTTTACAGCCGCCTTTGTTTTACGAAACTTAGCCCATGGAAAAACCGAAAGGCATAGGTCAATTGTCGATGAATCCAAAGCATAAACGGTTTCTTTCAGTTCAAGGCCAAAATCATCATCGACATACAGGCGGCGAGCCTCATGGATTAATATTTGAGCAAAGTCGCTGTAAATCCGCCAATCCCGATTTTCATTTGCATCGGCTAAAGTGCTGCGGGAAATTTTTGCTCGTATTCCCATGTGATAAAGTTTCTTTCGCATGGCACGAAGACAGCACTCGATATCGCGTAGGCTTTCACGGTATGTCAGTTGAGCGAAAGCCATGCACATAAATTGATCTAAGCAGGAAAAGGTGCGGACTCCTTTGTTGCCATTATATAGATCAACACATCGCCGAAATTTATGCAGCTGGATAAAATCAAAAATTTGTGAGAAAATTATACGACCTTTATACATTTGGGCCATCCTTTCGTGAATAATAATTCTGTCGAAAGGATTATGCCATTTTTTAGACAAGTTTCAAGTCGATAACAGTCAGAATTCCTATATTTTATAAGCATTACCAATAGTTATAGCTATTTTAAAAAAATAAACCGGACACTACTGATTTTTGTATATATTTGAATAGGGGCGCGTTAGCACTTTAAGAGGCAAAAATGTTTTTCCGGGAATAACAACCGGTTTTCTTTTCTGGGTGGCCTGGGTTAATCCTGATTGGGGTAACACCAGACCGATAACAAAAATACCAAGCGCAAGCCCTGCAATT
>JAOZRY010000891.1 GCA_029939965.1 Bacteroidales bacterium
CAAAAAGCAGAGAAAAACAGAGGGTGAAATAGTAAATTGATTTAAATAATCATCGTTAAGATGATTATCTTTATCAAAGATTGGAATTTAGTTGCATTCAAAATAAATTGTAATAAAAAAGATTTTACATTTGCACAATAATTAAAAATAAAAAAAATGAACATTCCGGATAATTTAAAGTACACCAAAGATCACGAATGGATCAGGATAGAAGGCGATGAGGCCTATATCGGAATCACTGATTATGCTCAAAATGAGCTTGGGGATATTGTTTTTATTGAAGTGGAAACAGAAGGTGAAACCCTTGACATAGAAGAAACTTTTGGCACAATTGAGGCTGTAAAAACAGTATCGGACATGTTTATGCCAATTAGTGGCGAAATATTGACGTTTAACGAAACTTTAGAGGAAACACCTGAAGTTGTAAATAGCGATCCTTATGGCGATGGCTGGATTGTGAAGGTTAAGATTTCTGACAAATCAGAACTTGACGGACTTCTGGACGCCGCTGCTTACAAAGAATTAATTTAGTTTTCATAGACAGAAATCAGCTATAACTAAATTTATAGTTGGTTTTTGCAATAAGCAATGGAAAAACATCGTTAACATAGAAATATTAACACAAACCGGAGCAAATAACATGGAATCAAAAAAGAGTAATAAAGCAGACCTTGAAAGCAAAAAGGGCATTTTTATGCAAATAGGCCTAATAATAGCATTAGGTGTAGTTTTGCTTGCTTTCAGTTACAGAACATACGAAAGAACTACAACGCTCAATCTTCAGATTCAGGTTGATGATACACCAGAAGAAATTATTCCGATTACCAAACAGGAAGTTAAACCCCCTCCTCCCCCTCCCCCAAAACAAGTAACCGTTATCAATATTGTTGAAGATGATGTAGAGGTAGAAGATGATATTGAAATTGATGTGGAGGCCGATCAGGAAACCGTGATGGATGACTTTGTTCCTATGGTTGAAGAAGAGGTGGAAGAGGTTGAAATGGAAATTTTTACCGTTGTTGAGTCGATGCCACAATTTCCGGGAGGTGATGCTGAAAGAATGAAGTTTTTGCAGAAAAACATTAAATACCCTCAAATGGCTCGCGAATCAGGAATTCAGGGAACAGTTTACGTTACTTTTGTTGTTGAACCTGATGGATCAGTATCTGATGTACGGATACTTCGTGGTATTGGTGGCGGATGCGACGAAGAAGCCATGCGTGTTATCAATCTCATGCCCAAATGGAATTCGGGTATGCAACGTGGTAAGCCGGTTAGGGTTCAGTTTAACATGCCTATTAAATTTACTTTACAAGGTTAAAAAATTAAGACATTTTTTTATACTCCCGGATATTAAAACATCCGGGATTTTTTTTGCCCTGAAATCAGGTATTGAACCAAATGAAATTGATTGGGAGAGGAAATCACAATTTTTTAAATCAAAATACTTTCAAATTTGTGTAATTTGCATTGTGATACCAATGAGCGATTCAGGCAAAACATACCGCAAGATTATTCATGTTGACATGGATGCAGGCTCTTTATTCCCATAGCAATTCCGATGTTGTTAGCCTGTGGCAATCTGTCGAAACTAAAACTATAATACTGAACGCTCGCACGGATTGGGTTAAAGCAGGTTCGTCACCAACTTC
>JAOZRY010000892.1 GCA_029939965.1 Bacteroidales bacterium
CACTTGCGGCAAGCTACCACTCCAATCCCTGCCGCTCGGCACTTCGAGGCAACGAAATTCAATAAGTTTGGTTGTCAATCTTTTCGCTATCTTTATCAAGTCATGTAATATTTTGCCAAAAACAACAACAATATTAGAAAATAGATATTAATACCGAAAAATTATGATTCCATTCTAATAATAATCGTATGATTACGTTAGTGAATTTATTATTAAATAGTGTGTGCCGGAAAACGCCGATATCTTCGTTGGACAGTCATTTACAAAAGCAAAATCCTTGATTTTCAACACTTCGTCCGCCTCGATCTCAGCAATTTCTAACACCCACTTCCGGAAATATTGAGTTTTCTTGCAGACACTAAATAATGTTCGTCCATAAAGACGGTGTTTGGTTCAGAATGTTCGAGTTCGAGTTCGAGCGTAACGAAGAAATCGGACATTATGGACAAACACTAAATAAGCGTAACAAATAAAACAACATAAACTAATTAGATAACAATGTTAGCAAACATCTTATTACAAATCAACCAGGCCGGGCAGGCCATTAGCGACACAACCAATAATGCTCTTGGTGTTGAAGCGGGCGAAATCTCAATGTCGATTTGGGATCTTGTTATGAAAGGTGGATGGATCATGGCGATCCTTGCCCTGTTTTCAGTTATTGCCATATACATTTTTATAGAGCGATTCCTGATTATCAATAATGCCTCACGGGAGGATAATAATTTTATGAATCATATCCGTGATTTTATCCATGATGGAAAAATTGATGCGGCACTCGCAATGTGCCAAAAAACTCAAAACCCCATTGCCCGGATGATCGGAAAAGGTTTATTGAGAATTGGAAAACCACTGAACGATATTAATGCAGCTATCGAAAATGTTGGAAAACTGGAAGTTTCGAGATTGGAGAAAAACATCGCTACTTTGGCAACCATTGCCGGAGCCGGACCCATGCTTGGATTTCTGGGAACAGTTATTGGCATGATACGCGCATTTTATGATATGTCGATGGCCGGAAATAATATTGATATTGCCTTACTCTCCTCCGGAATTTACCAGGCCATGATTACCACTGTTGCAGGTTTAATAGTTGGAATCATCGCTTTTATTTGTTACAATATTCTGGTGGCACGGGTAGAAAAACTCGTTTTTAAACTCGAAGCCAGAGCTACCGAATTTATGGATGTACTTAATGAACCCGTAGCATAAATCAATTATTTAAAGACATTTTTGTATGGCTATTGAAACCCGAAATAAAAGAAGTATTCAGTTTAGCACGGCCTCCATGTCGGATTTGGTGTTTTTGCTCTTGATATTTTTTATGCTAACATCCACATTGGTTGCGCCAAATGCCATTAAACTGCTGCTACCACAAAGTAGTAGCAAAACACTTGCAAAACAAACTATCACTGTTTATATAAACGACCGTGCAGAGTATTTTCTTGAGGAAATGCCGGTTTCCACAGATCAGCTTATGCCTTTGCTTAGTAAGAGACTTGCCGGACAATTTGAAGGTTCGGTTGTACTCCGCTCTGATCAGTCGGTTGCTGTACAATATGTTGTAAACGTTATTGATGCAGTAAACAAGATAAACCAAAAATATGATACCAGGCACAAAGTGATAATGGCTACCAGGCCTAATTAGTGT
>JAOZRY010000893.1 GCA_029939965.1 Bacteroidales bacterium
CAAAATAATAAAACAAGATTTACAAAAGCATAACGCTCAATACCCAAAAATTGAAATTAAAAAACTGACTACGGCACACGATAGATTTATAATTATTGACAGCAAAACAGTTTATCATTTTGGTGCCAGCCTAAAAGATTTAGGTAAAAAATGGTTTGCTTTTTCTAAATTAGAAATAGATGCTAATGATATTTTAGAAAAGTTAAAAGGATATAAAAATGACTAATAAAGATAAAATACAATTATTCGAAGATAGCAAAATAAGAACTCATTGGGATTCCGATACTGAAAAATGGTATATATCTATTGTTGATGTTATTACTGTTTTAACTGATAGCAAAAACCCTCAAGTATATTGGAGGGTACTAAAAAAGAGATTGTTGGAAGATGGAAATGAAACCGTTACAAATTGTAACGCTTTGAAAATGCCGGCTACTGATGGTAAGATGCGTAAAACCGATGTAGCCGATACAGAACAACTTTTCAGGCTTATCCAATCTATTCCTTCACCAAAGGCAGAACTTTTTAAACAGTGAATTGCCAAAGTTGCCCGAAAGGAACTGGAAGCCAAAACAGGCAAAAAAGTGGTAACAGGCATAAATGCTAAAACATTTTTGGATGAAAAGAAAAAACTAAAAAGCGATGAGTAAAATAATGGAAAATGGAAAATTGAGAATGGATAATGAGAGTGATAATTCTCAATTAAAAAAGCCACAATTACGGTTTCCTGAGTTTGAGGGGGAATGGGTGGAGAAGAAGTTGGGGGAGATTACATTAAAAATTGGTAGTGGTAAAACTCCAAGAGGCGGAGATAAAGTTTATTTAAAATTAGGAATACCATTCATACGAAGTCAAAATGTTATTAATGAAAAGCTGATATTAGATGAAACCCATATTTCAGAAGGAATACATTATGAGATGAAAGGTAGCAAAGTAATTGCAAAAGATATTTTACTAAATATTACAGGTGGTTCAATTGGAAGGTCGTGTGTTGTTCCAGATGAATTTATTGAAGGAAATGTGAATCAGCACGTATCAATTATTAGATTGAAAGAAGATAATCCTAAATTTTTACAACCAATAATAAGTTCTTGGAGAGGCCAAAAATTAGTTTTCCAAGGAATGACAGGTAGCGGCAGGGAAGGCTTGAATTTTGAAAGCATCAAAGGTTTTAAAATTCTGTTCCCAACTCCACCCGAACAAACCCGCATAGCCACTTTCCTAACCGCAGTTGACAAACGCATAAACCTACTGCAAAAAAAGAAAGCCGAATTGGAGCAATACAAAAAAGGTGTAATGCAAAAATTGTTTTCGCAACCATTGTCCGAAACAGGATTAAGTAGATTGCAAGATGGACAAGATTTCAACGAATCAGAGAAAAATCCTGAATTCCCGAAATCTAATAAATCGTGTTCAAGACTAAGATTCAAAGATGAAAACGGCAATGATTTTGCGGATTGGGAGGAAAAGATGTTGGGGGAGGTTTGTGAAATTATTGGCGGAGGAACACCTGATACATCAAATAAGGAATACTGGAATGGTGAAGACAATTGGTTTACACCAACAGAAATAAAACAGAAATATATCAAGAAAAGTTTGCGCAAAATATCTCAACTTGGACTACAAAAATCATCTGCAAAACTATTGCCAA
>JAOZRY010000215.1 GCA_029939965.1 Bacteroidales bacterium
CTTCAGCAAATCGTAAGCCGACACAATTCTCCTGAGGTTCCTACTGTTCTCTCCTTTGGCAGGATTATCGGAGATGGGCAAACAAATATTATTCCCGATGAAGTAAAGATTTCGGGCACCATACGCACCTTTGATGAAGATTGGCGGAAAGAAGCTCACAAAAGAATTAGGAAAATGGCAGAGTTTGTTGCAGAAGGTATGGGTGGTAGCTGTGAGGTTTTTGTGGATGCCGGTTACCCGTTTGTATTTAACGCTCCTGATTTAACCGAAAATTCAAGGCAATGGGCCAAAGAATTGTTAGGTGAAAATAATGTTGTAGATATTCCTTTACGAATGACAGCAGAGGATTTTTCGTATTTCGCCAACGAGGTGCCTTCATGTTTCTACCGTTTGGGAGTTGCCAACGAAAGTCGTGGTATAACATCAAGCTTACATACATCAACTTTTGATGTGGATGAGAAAAGCCTTGAAACCGGTATTGGCCTCATGGCATGGATAGCTATTAAAGCACTTGGGAATTAGATATCTTTTGGTAACAGCAAAATAAAAACCCCGAAGATGAGATTCTTATCGGGGCTTGTATGCTTAATTTGGTAAATTAGTATATTTTAAACTGCCACAATTTTTTCAGGATTTTCCATACCTTTTTTAACAGCAGTTTCATTCATCGGGATAAGCTTGTGGTATCGTTCTGGTAACGATTTTTTAAGTCCCAGGATTACATTTTCGAGTTTTACGATTGGCTTTAACTTTAAGAATGCTCCCAAAACTATCATGTTAAAAATCTTAGTATTTCCCATTTCTGCTGCCAAACGAGCCCCCTCAATTTTATAAATATTGATGTCTTTTCGCGTTGGGTGATGGATTATTCCATTTGGATCGTAAAGTAAGAGCCCCCCGGGTTTTACTGTAGATTCAAATTTATCCATCGATTGTTGGTTGAGGACAATTGCTGTGTCGTAGAAGTTGAGGATGGGAGAGCTTATTCTTTCATCACTCACGATAACGGTAACGTTGGCAGTACCACCACGCATTTCCGGTCCATAAGAAGGCATCCAACTCACTTCCTGATCTTGCATAATTCCGGAGTAAGCCAGAATTTTACCCATCGAAAGAACACCTTGTCCGCCAAACCCTGCAATGATAATTTCTTCTGTCATAGCTATTTAATGTTTTGTTTTTTTTAGATCAATTTTAAAAAAAATATTCTTATCGAAATAAATTATTTACCTGTCGAAATATCGAATAACCCAGATAAACTTTTAACCTAACAGGCATCCTATTTCTTTACCACCAATTCTCCATCAACCTTAATATCGCCCATTGGGTAGAATGGGAACATATTTTCAACCATCCACTGATTAGATTTTACCGGAGCCATTTTCCACCCCGAGTTACAGTTTGAAACAATTTCCACGAAGGTAAGACCTTTGTTTTCTTTTTGAAGTTCGAATGCCTTGCGAACAGCTTTTTTGGCCTTACGTACAGCAGCAGGTGTATGCACAGCCTGCCGGGTTACAAAATATGTTCCGGGTAGTTGCGCTATCAATTCCGTAATTTTCAAAGGATTTCCCATGCTTTCCAAATTACGGCCATATGGTGATGTTGAAGTCCGCATACCTTTTAGAGTAGTTGGAGCCATCTGTCCGCCGGTCATACCATAAATTCCATTATTAATAAAAACGATGGTAATATTTTCGCCGCGATTGCAAGCATGAATTGTTTCCGCTGTTCCGATTGCAGCAAGGTCGCCATCACCCTGATATGTAAATACAAATTTTTCGGGGTAACAACGTTTTACTCCCGTAGCAACAGCCGGAGCCCGACCGTGTGCAGCTTGTATCATGTCGATGTTCATAAATTCGTATGCCAGAACTGAACAACCAACAGGTGCAATGCCAATGGTTTTTTCTTGTGCATCCATCTCTTCCAATACCTCCATCATAATTCGATGGGCTGTACCGTGTCCGCATCCAGGGCAATATGACAGGGCTTTATCTGTCATCAACGGAGTTTTCTTGTAAACCAGGTTTTCTTTTTTGACGATATCTTTTATTTCCATGATTATCCTCCAATAATTTTTTGTTCCAATGCTTCAAGTACCTCTTCCGGAGAGTGGATAATTCCACCATAACGACCGAAGTGCTCAACTTTAACATTACATTCAACGGCAAGTTTTATATCTTCAATCATTTGTCCGGCACTCATTTCTACTGATAGTATTCCTTTAAGTTGGGGTACCAGTTTAGCGAGAGGTGCATTTGGGAAAGGATAGAGTGTAATTGGTCTGAGTAATCCTACTTTAATTCCCTTTTTGCGTGCTAATGTTAATGATTTTTGTGAAATCCTTGCACTGGAGCCATAAGCAACAATAAGGTATTCAGCGTCTTCAGTCTCAAAGGTTTCAAATTTCATTTCATTAGCTTCCAATTTTCGGTATTTTGCCTGGAGATGATGATTGTGTAACTCCATTTTTGATGAATCGAGATTTAGCGATGTTATGATATTTCGCTCGCGTGATTCTGGTTTTCCAATGGTAGCCCAGCCTCCGTTAAGCTCTTTTATTTGTTCTTCAGTCCATCGTGGTTTTTGTTCTTTCAATTCTACTTTTTCCATCATCTGACCAATCATGCCATCGGAGAGGATCATAACAGGCGTGCGATATTTATACGCTATTTCAAAACCCAACTCTATAAAATCGGCCATTTCCTGAACTGAAGAGGGAGCAAGGGTATAAAGTCGGTAGTCTCCATGTCCACCACCTTTAACAGATTGGAAATAGTCAGCTTGCGATGGTTGTATAGTTCCCAAACCAGGGCCACCACGTACAATATTGGCAATGACACATGGTAATTCTGCACCTGCAATATAGCTGATGCCTTCCTGATAAAGACTAATGCCCGGACTGGATGAGCTGGTAAACACCTTTTTTCCGGCAGATGCAGCACCATATACCATATTGATGGCGGCTAACTCACTTTCAGCCTGAAGTACAACCATTCCGGTTCGTTCTTCGGGTTTTTCCATCATAAGGTATTCGATGACTTCTGACTGCGGAGTTATGGGGTAACCGAAATAAGCATCCACACCTTCGCGGATAGAAGCTTCGGCTATTGCCTCATTTCCTTTCATTAATTTTAATTCACCCATTGGTATTTCAAGTTTTAATACGTTTTACACTAAGCTGATTTTTTAACTTTATATACTGTTATTACCCCGTCAGGGCAAACGATGGCGCAGTTTGCGCATCCAATACAAGCTTCCGGATGTGCCATGTAGGCATAGTGGTAGCCTTTTCCATTTACTTCTTTTGTTAGTTCAATGACATCAGTGGGACATGCCGGAATGCAAACTTCACATCCTTTACAAACCTCTATGTCAACAACAATAGCTCCTTGTACTTTAGCCATATGTAATGAATTTTTAAACGATTTTTAACTGTTTTTTCAATGCACGAAAGTACAGTTTTTAATATAAACATTGGTTCAATATGTTGGAAAAATCAGTGATTGCCCCTAATTTTTACTCAGTCTAAAAGAGGTGGTAATGATTTATAATTTACGATTTATGATTTTGGAAATATTCATTTGCGCACTAGCGGCAATGGAGTAAAAACACTCAACAATTGGTAACAGTTACAACTATATTCCGTTTTTGCCTTGGGCCGTCAAATTCACAGAAAAATATATTTTGCCATGTCGATAACCCCATCTTTCCATTTATAACAGGTATTGTTTCGCCGGGGCCAACAATTCCTGCTTTAAGATGTGCATCGCCGTTGCCATCCTGTGTGTCGTGTAACCAAACACCATTAGGGATTAATTTGGTGAGTAAATTCATCATATCAGTTTGTACTGAATCGTCCCAGTTTTCCTGAATCATTATGGCAGCAGTTGCTCCCTGAGCATACACATTCACAATGCCGGTTTTAATTCCGCTTTCAAAAACAATGGCCTCTACCTGATGGGTAATATCAAATAAGGCATTGGGTTTATCAGTACTTATTTTAATGATCTCCTGCATTTTTGCTAAAGCATATTATTTTGGCGAAACACCATGATTAAATTTTAAAAGGAGGAAATGAGTTCTATATTAATTCAACTTTTCTTTTACAAATTTTCCGGTAAACGATTTGTCCTCATTTACAATATCTTCCGGGATACCTTCAAAAACGATTCCACCTCCCATATCTCCACCTTCGGGGCCAAGATCGATGATCCAATCAGCAGATTTGATGATTTCCGGATTGTGTTCTATTACAACAATGGTATGGCCGTTTTCGATAAGTGCATTAAATGCGTCTAACAATTTGCTAATATCATGAAAATGAAGTCCTGTTGTTGGTTCATCAAAGAAAAACAGAGTGGGTTGTTCGGAAGCCCCTTTGGTAAGAAAAGAGGCAAGTTTTACACGCTGTGCTTCACCGCCTGATAAAGTACTCGATGATTGCCCAAGTTTAAGATATCCTAACCCTACATCCTGCAAAGGTTTTAGTTTGGTAACAATTCTATTTGTAACAGCCGGAATTTTGTCGCTGTCATTACTAAAAAAGTTAATAGCTTGATTAATGGTCATATTCAGGACATCGCTGATGTTTTTCTCCTTAATCGAAACATCAAGTACTTCGTCTTTGAATCGTTTACCTCCACAAGCTTCGCAAGTGAGGAAAATATCTGCCATAAATTGCATCTCAATTTTCACAACCCCTTCGCCTTCACATTCTTCACATCTGCCTCCTTCAATATTAAAAGAAAAGAAGCCGGGCTTGTATCCCCTTACTTTTGATAATTTCTGATTGGCGAAAAGTGTCCTGATTTCATCATAAGCTTTTACATAAGTTGCCGGATTGGATCTTGAAGATCGTCCTATTGGATTTTGATCGACAAACTCCACAGCTTCAATTCTTTTTAGGTCGCCTGAGATTTTGTCATATTTGCCGATATTATCCGAATACCCACCCAATTTTCGTTTTAGAGATGGGTAAATAACTCCTTTAATTAGAGATGATTTACCGGAACCACTTACTCCTGTAATTACTGTAAACACATGAAGTGGGATTTTTGCGGAGATGTTTTTAAGATTGTTCTCTCTGCACCCGGTAAATTCAATAAAATCAGTCCATTTTCTGCGAATTTTGGGAATGGGGATGGATAAAGTTCCATAGATGTATTTCGAAGTATAGCTTTCTTTACTATATTTTAACTCATCCAGTGAGCCTGAAAATACTACTTTTCCACCATTAACACCGGCTAATGGGCCAATATCAATTAATTGATCAGCACTTGTAATAATATCCTCATCGTGCTCAACAACAATAACTGTATTTCCTATTTTCTTTAGTCGTTGTAAAACACGTATCAAACGGTGAGTATCGCGTGGGTGCAATCCGATGCTCGGTTCATCAAGAATATACATCGATCCAACAAGACTGCTGCCTAACGAATTGGCGAGATTAATGCGCTGAGACTCACCTCCTGAAAGAGTTGAAGAAAGTCTGTTTAGTGTTAGGTATCCTAACCCAACATCGCTCAAAAAATTCAATCTGCTATTGATTTCAATTAATAATCGTTTGGATACATTTGATTCGTATTCAGTGAGAGTTAATGTTTTGGGAAATTCCAATAACTCGCTGAGTGGTAATAAAACCAGATCACTGATAGATTTTTTACCAATCTTTACATAATTTGCGTCTTTTCTTAACCTTGTTCCCCGGCAATCAGGACATACAGTTTTGCCACGGTATCGAGATAGCATAACCCTGTACTGTATTTTATAGGTTTGCTCTTCAACTTGTTTGAAAAACTCGTTGATCCCTTCAAAATAATTATTCCCGATCCATAGTAATTTTTGCTGTAAATGTGATAGCTCACTGTATGGCTTATGAATTGGGAAATTAAATTTTTGAGCACTCATTATAAATAGCTCTTTCCACTGTCCCATTTTTTCGCCTTTCCATGGTGCTATTGCTCCTTGAAATACCGACAAAC
>JAOZRY010000008.1:0-4156 GCA_029939965.1 Bacteroidales bacterium
TCCGCCCACCAACAAAAACTACAGCCGCCATTTCAACAAGCTACCACTCCAATCCCTGCCGCTTCCTCTCAGATTGAAACCTATTCCGTCAATTCCTAACCTGATTAATTCATAAGTTTTTCGTCATGAGAAGTCAAAATACAAATCAAATTTCAATTCCTTCAAATAGCTTTCGGGCAAGCGGCCATTCTGCAACATCTTCAGGTTAAAAATAACAACAATATCACTACTTCGAAAACACAGAAATGCTTTCCCGAACTGTGCTTCCCGCTGTGGCATGATTTTCTGCAAGGGATGTAAATACAATTGCGCCTACTGTTATGATAGGGCCGAAATCATTACAAAGTTGCTTAAAAATGCCTTTGGGCGAAAATGTCCGGGCCACAATTTTGTTAATGGGAATTAAATTAACCACCCTTGCCCACTTTAAAGGATTTTATCCAGGTGCTGATTTGTAGCATCTCGAAGTTGTGGGCGTGGAGTACGGCAATTGTTGCCAGCAGTTCGTAATAACCCGGATTTGATTGTCCCAAAAGTGAAGGGGGGATTTCCGAAAGTGGCATCAGCACCATTTTTTTGTTGAAATGATGGATGATAAAATTTTCCTGCTCAATATAAATGGCCAACCCGCCGCGCCGTGTATGTGCCAGCACCTGTTGGTTAATGGCGATATTAGAAATTAGCGCAAGCTGGCTATAAATCCTTTCCCGCATTTCCAAAACCAGTTCATCGTCGGCGTTCAGGATTGTAAAACCCTGGTCGTAAACTTGCTCGGCAACCACCGATTGGGCATAAGCCAGGTCTTCAATATAGCGGATGTCATCCGAATTAATATCAATTTCGCTAACATTGAGCACAATTCCATAATCGGCGAATTTGTAACCAATGCCTTCGCGCAGGATGCCCTCTTTGGAAGTTTCGGCAATAGCACAATCCAGGCCCCGGTCTTTTAGTATTGTTTTTGCAAACTCAGGAAATGTGGCATCGCCTGTAAAAATCTCTTTCCCGTCGAGGAACAAACCTTTGGAATTGGCAAGCCCGGTGCTGAACCCGGCGGCTTGAAAACAGAAATTCAATAATTCGGTGGTGAGTGTTTTTCCTGTTGAACCGGTAACCGAAAGGATGGGGATATGGTTTGGGGCATCGGCAGGAAAGAGCATATCGAGCATGGGCAGGGCCACTTTTCGGCTTTTACCGGCGGCAGGTTTCAGGTGCATCCTGAAATCGGGCGCGGCATTTATCTCAATCACTGTGCCCCCGGTTTTATGGATAGGTTTTGATATGTCGGCGCAAATTATGTCAACCCCGGCAATGTTCAGCCCAATGGATTTTGCGGCCCTTTCGGCGAAATATTTATTCATTAAATGGACCTTGCCGGTAACATCTGTTGAAAAACCACCGACTTTCGGGTTTCCCGATTTCTTTAATACCAGCTTCCTGCCTTCGGGCAAAATGCTTTCAAGCCCCAGATTATTTGTTTTGAATATCCTCCCGGTAATTTCGTCAACTTCCACTTTGGTGAGCTTGCCCTTGTCGCCCCAGTCCCTGCCAGGCTGCGTGTTTAACTCATCTATCAATTGCCCGATGGTTGATTCTCCATCACCAATAATAAATGGGGGATCAAGTTGGGAGGCAGCAACAAATTTATCGTTTATCACCAGTAGCCGGTAAGAGTTTCCGGGAATAAACTGTTGTGACAAAATAAACTCCCCTGATTCGCCGGCAAGGGCAAAAGCACTTGCAATTTCCTCATCAGATTTAATATTGATCATTGAATATTCCCCCAGGTTTCCCGTAACTGGCTTTACCACAATGGGTGCGTTGATCCGGTTTCTGAAATTAAGGAGTATTTCCAGGTTGTCGGTCTCAACCGTTTCGGGGACAGGCACCCCGGCTTCGTTGAGCATTTTTGTAGTAAGATATTTATCTGCTGCCAATCCTACCGCGATGTGGCTTGTTTCGGATGTAAGTGTAGCCTGGATGTGCTTGAGGTATTTGCCGGTACCCAGTTGCACAAGATTGTAATCGTCGAGCCTTACCCAGGGGATCTGCCTTTTTTCACATTCATCAACAATTGCCTGGGTACTTGGGCCAAGCAAATTCTTTTCCCTGATATAAATCAGGGTCTCAATGATTTTGAAGACATCAAATTCCTCTCCTGTCAGGATGCTGTTGACCAGGTTGAGGGCCGCCTTTCCGGCAAAAATCCCGGCATCTTCATCTAAATAACGGAAGATGACGTTGTAAACCCCCTGGGTGAGTGTGCTGCGGGTTTTGCCATAACCGGCGTCCATGCCTGCCAGGGTTTGCAGTTCTATGGATACATGTTCCATTACATGCCCCAACAATGTGCCCTCCTTTACCCGGATGAAAAAACCGCCCTGCCGTCCAACCGAACAAAAATGTTCATAAAGCGATGGCATCAATCCCGATAGTTTTTCAAAAAAACCCTCAATTTCGTTGGTAAATACTTCATCGTATTCACCAAGGTTTATCCTGAACAGCACAACAGGGCCGCCACTAAAGTAGTTTGCCCCATGGTAAACCTTGATTTTTTCGGATTTCACAGGGCCTTCTGCAACCGTATAGTTTTTATAATCTACAGTATTTTGTGTCATACTTTTTAGGGTTTTTTGGTTTTGATATTTTAGTTCGCAGTTTTGCCATAGCTTGTTTAACTCTAACAGTTTTTCTGTGTCAAACCCTGACAGGGTTGGGTATCCCCAGATTAATTGTCATGTTTTTGCCCTGAAAGGATTATCGTTAAGAAAATTACATTTTTCATGTCGTCTTCCGTAGAGGCCGTAATGAAAAATTTATGCGAACGGTTTATTTTTCCGGGCCATAGTTTTGTTCAATAATTTGTTTAAACTGTTTTTTGCTTGGAAGTTGTTCTCTAATTTTAGTTGGTAATTCTGTATAGGTGAATTCGCTAACGCCTATTGGTTTGTTAATGTCTTTGATCGAAAAATCAACTACAAGATCGTCTTTTGTTTTGCACAGTAAAATCCCTATTGTAGGTTTGTCGTATTCATCTTTTATTGTTTCGTTTATTGCAGTTGTATAAAAATTTAGCTTTCCAATAAATTCAGGTTCAAACTCCGTCATTTTTAGTTAAATAACAATGTATGATTTTAGTTTGGTGTGATAAAAAAGCAAATCCATAAAGAATTCTTTTTTCCCAACTTTTAATTTGTATTGTCTGCCCATATATGCAAAACCTTTTCCGAGTTCTAACAAAAAATCGGAAATTTGTTTTATCAGATTTATTTCTAAATCTCTTTCTTTTGCTCGTTTTGTTAATGTAAGAAAATCGAAATTATATGGATCTTTAAGCAGTTGTTGAGCAAGATCGCTATCGGGTTCTGGAAGCGTATTTTTAAAATTGGAGATTGCTTTTCCTTTTCGTTTATATAAATTACTTTCAATTTGATATTCTAAAACAGACCGGCTCCAATTGTTTCCTATAGTTTCATTTATGTAGAAAATGGCTTCTCTTATATCTTTAACTTTTTGTAGAATTAAGGTGTGATGTCTCCATGGGATTTGAGTTAAGATATTGGTTTTATCAAGTGTTTCTATTTTTCCACCAATTTGGTGAATAATCTTATCAGAATCGCATACTGATTTTGCACCAACTTGGTGCAAAATTTTATCTACATCTTTTTCAAATTTTGCACCAACTTGGTGCAAAATTACATTACCCTGATTATAAAAGAGATAAAGTTGTCGCATTGAATATAAATTCCTCTGCGAAAAACCAGTTAAACCAGGAAATTCAGCTTTTAAATCTACTGCCATCTGAGCTATAAAACTACTTCCCCATTTTGCACTTTCTTGTTTTTCAACAATCATAGCACCAATTTCCCAATAAAGTGAAATAAGCTCCGTATTAACTTTAATTGATGCTTTTATTTGACTGTTTTTTATTCTCGATTTTATTTCAATCAGCCAATTTTTGTATTCCTTATTTATTTCGAGTTTGTTCATTTGCTTTTCTTATCTGCAGAAATCCTCAAACTGTATGAGGATTTTTCAAAAACATTACAATTTCGTTTCTTTGTATGACACACAACTTAAAAAAAATGGAGACCATTTATCAGGAAAACCCTAGAAGTCTCGGCTTACAAGCCCCAACCATTTTAGGTTTTTTCAA
>JAOZRY010000008.1:4256-20731 GCA_029939965.1 Bacteroidales bacterium
CCATCATCCCCCGGTTTCCATCGCCTCCTCAATCTCATCCCAATCGGGTATCCACCTGTTGTGCCACTTTTCTATTACTTTCCCGTTTTTCATGAGGATCAGTCCCGGGTTGGCGCGGATCATGGTTTTCAATACGATATCATCGGCATTAAAAAATTCTAAATGTGTTGGGAGCTTTTGCCATTTCTTGAAAAGTTCAATTTGTTCAGGCAAAGTGGAAGTTATTACAATCATTGAAAGATCAAATTCATCGGCTTTTTGATAAAGTGTCTTTATTTTGCTGAAAGCCCCGATATCTGATAACTCCAGGTCCCAGGCCACAACAAATAAATTGTATTCCGAATTTTCGAGATATGATTTGGTTACATCTTCGCCATCAAAATTTATGATGGCCAAATCCATGCCCGGCATAACGTTGGGGTCATCCACACGCTGAGAAACAAATTTCCAGTTTTCCAGCCATTCAGGATCGTTATAAGGGTAATCGGGCGATAGGTATTCTTTCTGCTCACCTGTATTTTTATTTTGATAGGTGAGGTAATACTTAACAGGCAAAGGGTTTTCGGTGATCATTTTGTTCCCCACCTTCCACGGCCTGAAATCAAGCATAGGCAGATTGATGTAATTCAAGTATTGAAACCCAATGAATATTGCAATAAACCCAACACCCATGGCCCATTCGGCGGAACTCCTGTAATAACTCCTGATCCTGCCCCGATGGAGGAAAACAATCAACACGAAAAAATTAATGGTCAGGTTTTTATAATAGGTTTGCCAGTTGGACATTATCAGGGCATCCCCAAAACAACCACAGTCGGGGACGGGGTTGTTGAGGGCATCGTTGAGCGTGGTCAATGTAAAGAAGATCATCATTATCAACACCAGCCATGCCGTAATTTTGGGCTTGACATTGAAAAGTAGCAGTGCGCCCAAAACCAGCTCGGCAGCATTGAGGATAAACGAAAGAAAGACGGCTGCCGGCATCATCCATTCTGTGCCGTAAGCAATAAAATAATCTTCCACACGGTAGGACGTCCCCAGCGGATCCACACCTTTTACAAATCCTGAAAAGAGGAAAAGCAGGCCCAATATTATCTGGCTTATCCTGATGGTACTGGGTGAAAATATCTTTCTGAACCTTATGGCCAGCACCAGGTCGAATATCAACAATAAGATGAAATAGAGGTTGAACCGCTCGAAAAATAATATTAAATATGCTGAGAAAATTGCGATCAGGATAATTATCCAACCTGTGATTTTCTTTAATGTATCTGTGTTCATAGATTGTTAGTTATTGATAATATGGAGTTTGAAGTTTGGGGGAATTATATTTATTTTCATGTAACCACAACAGATAATATGATTCATATTATCTGTGTAATTCCTAATCTACTTGAATAGTTACTATACTCTACCTGCATTTCAGATAATAACTCTTTGTTAAATACTTTCAAATTTCTAAAATGGTCAATAAATATTTTTTCTGGAACAGAAAAAACATATCTTAAATCAAATAAAATAGCAATATCATTATCTGAATTAGAAAAATGCAAATGATCATAAAGTTTTATAGAATCAGGCATTTCTTGCCCATTAAAATGGATATTTCCTAAATATCTATTTTTGTTTCTTTTTTGATTCTTAGACAAATTATCTTTCCTATACCTATAAGGATTGGAAATTTTTATACCACTTAATAATTTAATATTCTTCCCAAATTTACTTTGCGCAATATCACAAGGACGTGTTAATACAACAACAATATCAATAATATTTGTTGATTCAGATTCAATTTGTTTTGCTAGTTTCAATGATAATTTAGGGTCGTCTTGAATTGAATATAGGTTTGTAAATAGCGAATGAATATTTTCACATATCAATCCAGGAATAATTATATCATCAGGTATTTCTTTCTGAAGTTTAAAATGAAACCAACTATTTAATTCTCTATCAATTTCCACCTGAATATTCTTCGGTATCTTGTATAACTCTTCCTGATTAATGTTATCAACTTTGTCAACTGGAAATGAGTTATTAGTATTAGCAATTAAAATTTGATCAAGGGCTTCAAATAATATATTTCGTTTTCGGATATTGTCATCGCTTGATAGGATTGACATACCACCATGTGCCACGATAATTTTTTGAAGTTTCGAATTAAATAAGTGAAGGTCTGCATTAGTTATTAAACTTCCAACTACAATATTTGATGATAATTTAACACTCTTTTTCCAAATTCCTATTTCTTTAAGACTTGGCGTTTTTTCTAATTCGGCAATTATTTCATCGAATAACTTACTAAAATCAAATTTTAGATCATCCTTTGGTGGATAGTCTGCTTTATTCTTCTTAAGAATCAGAAAAGGTATCCTGTTGATTTTTTTCAGCTCTTCATATACCTCATCAGTTTGTGAAGGATCTTTTGACCAAATTATCAGAACATAAAATATTTTTTCAAAAATTAGGGATTTAATCCAATTTGAACACTGTTCTGCATCAAAATTTTCATTATAGAATAGATCTAAAAAAATCAAACTCACATCTGAATAGGGTTTATCAGGCATTTCATTTCCCTCAACATAATCAGCATTATAAAACTTGCATCCAATACCTTGATCAAGATAATGAGTTATAATTCCTTTTACTTCTTCTTCTTTATCGTCAACTACAATGATATTTGGTTCAAACGAAAGCATAATTATTGATTTTTATTAAATATTAATTCTACAACGGCTCCATCAATCTCATCAGGAACATCAATGTCAAATAGCCTGGCCTTATCTGTTATGATATTAAATTTACCATATTTCATCATAATTGTATCAATTAGGTATAACCCTATTCCAATGCCATCTTCTTTTCTTGAAAAAAACGGGCGGACTAAATCAGCTATATCATCTTTAAAACCTGGTCCGTTATCAGCAATCATTATATGCACAAAACTATCTTCTTTGAAAGCTCTTAAATAAATCCGCTTCTCTTTTCTATATATTGTATCAAGCCAATATATACTATTATCAATAATATTCATTAGCATTGTAATAAAAAATCTTTTATCACATTTGATTGTAGATATTTCGCTATTTATTACGATGTCGTATTTGATCCTTCTGTTTGAAAGTTTTACTTTATAATTATTGAATGACCTATTTACTGATTCTTTTAAATCCAGTGGTTTATTACCTCCTTTGCGCAATACAGAAATAATTCCTTCTGTATATTGTTTTAATTCATCTACTTGTTCAGTTATAATACTTTTTTTGAACGGTAATGATTTTACTGTTTCTTCCATTCTTGGTACAAGTTTTTCAATTTCATGGAGCGCAACAGAAGCGGTCATTCCAACACCAGCAGGTATTAGAAGTGTATTCCTGTCATCCTCATATCTTTCTTCCAATTTATCAGCTTCAGCTAAAAGTCTTTCCTTCTTTTCCTTATCATTTAAGTTGGTACTTTCAACAATTGTTTTAAAAGCACTAATTTTGTTATCAAACAAATTGGAAGATTCTTTTTGATTAAACCTTAACCATTTTGATCTATCTGATGATCTGGAAGCTTTAAACTCTGTTAATATTTTTTCCAGGACAATAGTAAAAAGTGAATAAGCATCATTATTTATGAAACCCTCTCTGTTTGTTTTTTCAATAAGTCCAACAGAATGTATTGGGTCCAAAAACACATACCCAATATTCTGGTTATTTGAAAACCATTCTTTATTTTGAATACGTTTTAAATCTAAACCAAGCCAATCATTTCCTGGCTCCCCGTAATCATACACCCGCATATCTCCCTTAAAAACTTTTATGCCGGAATGTTCCTTTAGAATTTTCTTCAAAGCATCTGCATTTTCAGTATAATCACGCATAGAAGCAGGATCAAGATCAAATGAATAGAACTCAAAGGCCAGGTTCCCAAAAGGAAGATTATTAGAATCAAATTCTTTTAGTAAATGTTCAATTGAATCAGTATCAAATTCTAGTTTTTTAAGGTTTCTTCTATAAATACTCCGAATATCCCCTTTAATGTTTTTATTGAATTTAGGGTCATTACTTATTTTTTTGCTGCCTATTTCATGGTTGTTTTTTAAAGAGAATTCGTATTCAAAATCCAGATTAAACCTTTCATCAATTAATGCAATAATTTTGTAGGGTGCATCATCAAGTATTCTTTCAGCTGTAGGAAAATCGGTAAGCCATTGTTTGTCAAAATTTAAGTTTATCTTAAAGTCGTTTTTATTGATTTTCGGTGAAAGCATTGAAAGTGTATGGCCTTTAAGTTGCCTTGCCATCCCTTTTGTCCACTTTTCTTTTAAACCACTTATATGAATGTAAGTTCCGCTTTTATCTTTAAATCTAAAATCATTAATATCTTTCTTCAATTTCCATTTAATGGGAATATCAGAAAGATGTTTTGTTTGATTAAAATCTTCCCAGTTAATAAATAGTTGAATCTCATAATCAGCAAGTTTCTGTTTTTGAATTTTATTTGTCCCCTCATCAATTGTAATTATTAATGGTCTGGTAATGAGTAAAATTTTACTTCCTAATTTATGAACTGCAAATCTTCCAACGCCCTTTTCTCCCATTGGTACCCGGTTGAAAATTATTGATTTAATAATTTGCCTTACCCCGGTTTTTATATCGACAGGTTTCCTGTTATCAGAACCAGGTTCAAGCCAAACGTCCTCAATAATTTCGCTTGTCATTCCAATACCGTCATCTTCAACGCTTATAGCAGCATCATCAATACTATCAATATTAATAAAGCGGACATCAACTCTTTTTGCATCGGCATCATATGAATTTTTAACCAATTCATATATAGCCATTACAGGGTTTTTTATTAGTTCTTCACCAAGTAATGTTAAGATATGTGCTTTAGGATTAAAGTGTTTTTCCCTAAGTTCTTCTTTCATAATA
Source organism: Bacteroidales bacterium (assembly GCA_029939965.1). Lineage (GTDB taxonomy): Bacteria > Bacteroidota > Bacteroidia > Bacteroidales > 4484-276 > SABY01. The sequence goes on from JAOZRY010000008.1 coordinate 9,176, forward strand.
TCAAAAGAGTTTATGAATTGATCTGGCTATCTGTTCAGCCATCAGAGGTGGTACAGCATTCCCAATTTGCTTAAATGCAGCTGTTCTACCTGGTTTTTCCGCAACACCCTCAAAGTAGAAATCATCAGGAAATGTTTGAAGTCTGGCTGCTTCTCTTGGAGTAAGGGAACGATTTTGCTTTTTATCAGGATGGATGTAATAATGCCCGTCTTTGGCTATATGTGCAACAACAGTTTGTGAACATCTACAATCTCCGGCAACAACTTTAAACCTGTCAGTAAAGGATTTTGTGTTCTTATGGGTTTTCAACCTAACTGGTAAATCATTGTAATGTAACCGTTCCTGATTACAATTCCATTTGTCGACCGCTATTCTGTAGATTTCCTTATCTTGTTCAGTATGTGGCCTTGCAATGTGTTGGGTCGTAAAATCAAACCCATTTCTGATATGACTATCAAAAAGATAGCTTCCTTGATATTTATTGTACCTGGTTGCAAAGAAATCACCTTCTCCTGCCTGCAAGGATGGTAAGTCTTTAAAAATTTCAGATACCGATATATTTGCTTCATTTCTTCCAAAATCAGGATAAAAATCTTTTTCAAGACCTTTTTTACCTATCAAAATTATTCTCTTTCTATTTTGCAAAACACCAAAATTCTTAGCTTCTAAAACTTTATATTCAGTAGAATATCCTTTTTCTTTAAACAAATCAAGCATCATTTTCAAGTATGATATTCCTTTATTTGTTTTCGCTGATAATAAACCTACCACATTCTCAAAAACAAAAAACTTAGGCTGAAAGCGTTCGAGAAACTTCGCATACTCTATGAAAAGAAAATTTCTTGAATCTCCAACCATCTTATTTTCATCTCTTGAACGCCCAACAATAGAATAAGCCTGGCACGGAGGGCCTCCAATTATTAAATCAACAAATTGTTTTCTTGTTAGATTATCAATCTTATCAAAGATGATTTTATTATTTTCTTTACCAATAGGTAGATTAATTACTGAATTTCTTTTGTGTTCAGGTAGATGAGAATAAAGCTCATTTCTATTAATGTTCCTTTTTTGAATATAATCAATATAAGGCTGAATATTGTTTTGCCCTTTTAGATGATAATATGCAGTTCTGGTTAATAGCGTATTACAAGCAGCTTTGTCTATTTCTACATGAGCAATCGGAGTGAATCCAGCCCGGATAAAACCTTCGGACAGGCCACCTGCTCCTGAAAATAAATCTATAAAATTCATCGCTGTTATTTTTTTTTCAAAAATACAATTAAATTATTTAAAATCTGCTCCCTTTTGTCTGTCCTTAATTGGCACTCCCATATAACAAACACTTTCCATCCAAAATCTTCTAATGTTTTCATTTTATCTTTGTCACGTTCTTTGGTCTCATTAATTTTTTTTAACCACCAATCAGTCCTTGTTTTAGGAATAACAAAATATTTACAGTTATCATGTCCATGCCAAAAACATCCATTTATAAAAATTATAGTTTTATATTTAAGTAAAACAATATCTGGTTTTCCTGGTAATTTTGAATAATTTAACCGATACCTAAATCCATTTCGATAAAGGAATTTTCTAACCATGATTTCAGGTTTTGTGTTTTTCCCTTTAATCATAGACATATTGAAACTCCTTGTCTTTTTATCGTGTACATCTGTCATATTATGCAATTTTGGTTATGGCATAAATTGTACTTTTTTTTCAAATGCGGGTGGTAACATGCTACCTTTAACCCTGTAAGGATGGGATTTCTCTGAAAGTAAGGGACAGTCATTTCGCTAAATTCAGAACTTTGACACCCGCAACCCGAAACCTCAAACCTGAAACCTCAAACCTACCCCCCATCCTCTGCAATTTTTATCAATGCAAAAAGTGAATAATTGATTATATCGCTGTAATTGGCATCAAGTCCTTCAGAAACCAAAGTTTTGCCTTTGTTATCTTCGATTTGTTTCACGCGCAGCAATTTCATGAGGATTATATCTGTATAGGACGAAATCCGCATGTTTCGCCATGCTTCGCCATAGTCGTGGTTTTTGTTTTGCATCAGTGCTTTGGCAGCATAAATATGTTTGCTGTACAAATCCACGGCTTCTTTTGGGCTTAACTCAAGTTGGCCCTCACTGCCCAGTTCAAGCTGGATTAACGCCATTACAGAGTAGTTGACAATTCCTATGAATTCATCGCCAATGCCCTCATCGATTTTTTGTTCCTGCATTTCTTCGATGCTACGGATGCGGTTGGCCTTGATGTAAATCTGATCGGTCAGCGAGGTTGTCCGCAATATGCGCCAGGCACTTCCGTAGTCCTTCATCTTCTTATCGAAAACATCCCTGCACTGCGAGATGGCCGCTTCAAATTGTTCGTTGGTTTTTTTCATCAATTAATAGGCTACAGTTACTTTTTCTTCTTTTTCCTTTTATCTTTTTTTCCGTCATCCAAGGCTTTTTCTTCCTCTTCTAAAAGGACTTCTTCTTTATCCACTTTCTTTTTCTTACGGCCTTTTTCTTTTATTTTCGTCTCCTTTTCTACTTCTGCCCCAGTGCCGGTAATATCCTGTAACTGTTCCTTTGCATCCTTCAGGGTTTTAACGGCAGGTTTCATTTTTTGATTTCCCAATTTCAGCTTGTCCTTGCCTTTGGTAATATTATTCTTACCCTTATCATATTTTCGGTTGGCTTCCTTTATCTTGGTGTTTATTGCCCTGCTCTCTTCACGGTATTTAGCATCCAGTTCCCTGATCTCTACCCGGATTTTGTCGCGCTGGGTACGGTTATCAGTTTTAGCTTGCTTTTCAAGCGATTTCTTGTCCGCGTTATAATTTTTATCCATGAGGCTTTTTTCACCACTATGTTCCTTAAGCTCAACTTTTGCCTCATCCATCATTTGTTCACCTGTGGTAATAAGGCTGTCGCCCTGATCGATATAGGTTTGGGCCCTGGCCACTGAGGTTTCTGCCCGGGTAACTTTATCCTTGGCACGTTGCAGGGCCATTTCCTCCCTGGTCAATTCCGGCTTGGTTTCCTGTGCCATGCTTATAATTGGGTCCCAGGTAAAGACAAGCAGCAACGCCATTACCTGAAAGATTTGATGTTTTTTCATGATGTGATATTTTTAGTTATTTATAAATTTAGCTGTTGAAAAGAGTCATTTGCTCCGCGTCATTTGTTTTACGGTTTATTGCTATAATCATTTAACTTTCAATGACCATCGAATGACTATCAATGACCATCGAATGACTATCAATGACCATTGAACGACTACCAAATGACAATAATTGACCACAAAAATCCGGCTTCAAAGATAAAATGCTTTATTTTAGTGGCATGTTAACGGGTTGTAAATTTTCATTCAAAATTAATATTTTCTGTGATGCATCAATTAAAATGGAAAGATAAACACCTTAATTTGTCCCATCCGGCGGTGATGGGGGTTTTGAACCTTACCCCCGATTCGTTTTACGATGGCGGGAAATACGGACGATTGGACGATATCATCCGGCAGGCTGAAAAGATGATTGAGGAAGGCACTGCGATTATTGACCTCGGTGCTGTTTCCACCAGGCCAAATTCAACTGATGTGTTGGAGGAGGAAGAATGGAACAGGCTGAAAGCTGTATTGCCAGCCTTGAGGAAGCGATTTCCTGACACCCTGCTTTCAGTGGACACTTACAGGGCTTCTATTGCCCGGGCATCAGCAGATTTGGGTACCGACATTATCAATGATATTTCTGGTGGCCGGTTTGATGAAAAAATGTTTGCCACCATAGCAAAACTGGATATACCTTATGTAATGATGCACATTAAGGGCACACCAGCGACCATGCAACAAAACCCGGTGTATGACGATGTGGTAATTGATATTTGTAATTTTTTTGACAAACAACTCAAAAAGCTTGCTGCATTGGGGGTTACCAAAAATATTATTTTGGATCCGGGTTTTGGTTTTGGGAAAACTGTGGAACATAATTTCGAATTGCTACAAAGGTTTTCAGAGTTTAAAAAACTTGAACATCCACTACTTGCAGGCCTTTCCCGTAAATCGATGATCAACAAAGTGCTGGGGATAAAACCCGAAAATGCACTCAATGGCACCACCGTCTTAAATACCATCGCACTGCTTAATGATGCCAACATCCTGCGTGTACACGATGTGAAGGAAGCTGTAGAGGCTGTAAAGTTGGTGGAAGTGGTCGCCGGAAATTAGGTGGTGAAACCATTCACTTCATTTATTTCTTTAACTTCGCGGCATATTTTTATAAAATATGGTTCAACTCTTCATCACCGGTTTTATCGACATCAAGCTGACGGATATTATTGATATCCTTTTGGTTGCTTTTCTGTTGTATGAGCTTTATAACCTGTTGAAAGGTACTGCTGCCATCAACATTTTTTTAGGGATTATCGCTATTTTCCTGTTATGGAAATTAGTGACGGCCCTAAAAATGGAGCTTTTGAGTGAAATATTGGGGGCATTTATTTCGGTGGGGTTTATTGCTTTGATTGTTGTTTTTCAGCCTGAGATCAGGCAGTTCCTCCTGTTAATCGGAACGCCGCGGTTTGTAAGAAAAACTAAGTCAAGGATGTCGTTCCTGAACTTTAACATTACCAAAGCCCCCAAATTGGATGTAGATCCTATTGTAACAGCCTGTCAAAAAATGTCGGGGACAAAAACCGGGGCTCTTATCCTTATCGCAAAGTTGAATGAATTACGCCAGTATGTTGAAACAGGACAGATTTTAAATGCAAGGATTTCTGACCAGCTATTGCTAAATATTTTCTTTAAAAACAGCCCTTTGCACGATGGTGCAGCTATTATACTGCACAATACCATAGCTTCTGCAAGGTGCATACTTCCTGTTTCAAGCAAAAAACTTTCGGTAAGCCTTGGCCTCAGGCACAGGGCAGCAGTTGGCGTGACCGAGAAAACTGATGCCATTGCCCTTATTGTCTCAGAAGAAACCGGCGAAATTTCCTATAGCAAAAAAGGTGTCCTGGTGCTAAATGTAAACCCCTCTCATCTTAAAAATTTCCTTGAAAAAGAATTCAATTAGCTTCTGGCCATAAAGTAGATAATTTTCAAATTTGCACATTAGCACATCAGCAAATTTCCAAATTAATTTAGTACCTTATTCTTCTTTCGCTTCCCCTTGCTGGAATATCTCAATAAGTTCCTCAGGCGATTTGCCCAAAAATTTTAGTGAAACTTCTGCATCATCAGCAAATTCATTGTCGGGGTAAAGCACGAGAAAGGCTTCGTAAATTTCCTTAGCTTTATCGAGGCGGCCCAGGTTGTTTTCGTAAACATACCCCTTAAGGAAGAGGGCTTCCGGTGTTTTGCGATAATCGGGGTAATCGGTGATTATGCGGTCGTATGCACGGATGGCCTGCCTCGAGCGGTTGGTGTTCATGGCAATGTCGCCAGCCTTAAAAAGGTAGGCCGGTGCCAGGGTGTCCTTTGGAAATTCATCGGCAAAAGCCACATAAATTTCAATTAGCTCATCAACACGGTTGCGGTCGATCATTCCATTTTCCGAGAAAACATCCTGTTCGGTTATTTTAATATTTTCGATGGTATCCTGCCTGGGCGATTGACATGCATTGAACAGCATCAACGTCAGTATTACTGATAGAAGAAGAAAAATTTTACTTTTTGTCATAATTGTATATTTTGCTTTTAGTGTTTATTATTTCACAACTGCAAGAAAGCTCTATTTTCGTTTTTTTCTGGCCGGGAAAATCATCCGGTAATTCACTTTAACATTGCCTTTTGAGATGTCCTGCAATTTTCTTTTCAATAAAGTTTTTCTTAGCGAACTGATCTTTTCAATGAACAGTATTCCTTGCAAGTGATCGTGTTCATGCTGTATGACCCGGGCAAACATCCCATCATATTCTTCATCATGAAATCCCCCTTTTTCGTCAAAATATTCTATCCTGATTTTTGACTTGCGCGATACTTGCTCACGTATATTGGGGATGCTCAGGCAACCTTCCTCGATGCTTGCCTCGGGGCCATCTTCTTCGGTAATATATGGATTAATAAAAACCTTCTTTAACTCATGCTCCCCCTCAATCTGGTCGGCAAAGGGGGTGGCATCAATAATAAACAGCCTGATGGATTTATTGATCTGTGGCGCTGCAAGCCCCACACCTTCATCTGAATACATGGTTTCGAACATGTTGTCGATCAATTCGGGGAGATTTGGATAATCTTCATCAATTTCTTCTGCAACCTTTTTTAGGGTAGGATGCCCATAAGCTGTAACAGGTAAAATCATTTTTTTTTCTTTTTAATTAAATCCTGATTTCGATTGCAAATACGACTGAAGTATAATAACAGCGCTGATTTTATCGACCAATGCTTTATTTTGCCTGTCTTTTTTTTTCAACCCTGCTTCAAGCATTGTGTCGTGTGCAAGTTTTGAAGTAAACCGTTCGTCATATCTGTCAACAGGAATTTTGGGGAATTGTTTTCTGAGTTTTTTCACAAACGGTTCAATAAATCTCTGTGCACCCGATGGTTTATTATCCAGTTGTACAGGTTTCCCCACGACAAAACAATCCACTTTTTCGCGTTTTACATAATTAACCAAATATTTAAAAATATCCTTGATGTGGACCGTATCAAGCCCGGTGGCAATTATCCGAAGTTCATCAGTAACTGCCAGGCCAGCCCTTTTTTGGCCATAATCTATTGCGAGTATCCTTCCCAAAAGTTATTTGTTAAATTATTATTGTCAGCAAACCTATTTTCATAATTCGCCGGCAAAAATATAAAGAATTAATCAAGCTTTCATATTTTAGCTACTTTTGATTCCAATTAAATAAATTATCATGACGGAATTACAAAAGATAGTTGAAAACGCGTGGGAGAACAGGAAATTGCTTCAGGAACCGGATATTAAACAGGCCATCGAAAAAGTGATTTTTTTACTGGATTCGGGGGCACTTCGTGTTGCGCAACCTGATAAACCGGATCAGCCTGGGAATAGTACCAACAGTTCAAGTTGGATTGTTAACGAGTGGATTAAAAAGGCCGTTATCCTCTATTTTCCGTTAAGGAAAATGAAGACTACTGAATTAGGGATTTTTGAGTTTCACGATAAAATTGATTTAAAGAAAAACTATAAAGAGCTTGGTGTACGTGTTGTGCCCCATGCTATAGCGAGATATGGGGCCTATTTGGCAAAGGGTGTGGTGATAATGCCTTCATATATTAATATCGGCGCGTATGTTGACAGTGGTACGATGGTGGATACCTGGGCCACCGTTGGCTCTTGTGCGCAAATTGGAAAAAATGTCCATCTCAGTGGCGGTGTTGGCATAGGTGGGGTACTTGAACCGGTGCAGGCCGCCCCGGTCATCATCGAAGACAACTGCTTTATCGGCTCACGGTCTATTATTGTTGAGGGAGTGAAAATAGAAAATGAGGCAGTGCTGGGTGCTAATGTTGTTATTACTAAATCTACAAGGATCATTGATGTTACCGGCCCGACACCTGTTGAAATGCGTGGGGTTGTTCCATCACGGTCGGTGGTGATACCGGGTTCCTACCCAAAAAAATTCCCGGCAGGCGAGTTCCAGGTGCCCTGCGCCCTGATTATCGGAAAGCGGAGCCCATCAACTAATTTGAAAACTTCGCTAAATGATGCATTGCGTGATTATGATGTGGCGGTGTGATTATTATTAGTTTAGAAAAACAAAACCAACTATGTCCAATTCCCAAATAATTATATATCAAACCGAAAACGGAGAAACAAAATTGGATGTCCGTTTGCAGGATGAAACAATTTGGTTGCCCCAAAAAGCTATGGCAGAATTGTTTCAAACAACACCTCAGAATATTACAATTCACCTAAAAAACATTTATGAAGAGGATGAGTTAAAGGAGGTTGCAACTTGTAAGGATTTCTTACAAGTTCAAAAAGAAGGCAACAGACAAGTACAACGTAAGCAAAAATTTTATAATCTTGATGCCATAATTTCGGTTGGCTATAGGATAAAATCTCATATTGCAACAAAATTCAGGCAATGGGCAACCAAACAATTGCGTGAGTATATTGTAAAAGGTTTTGTTTTAGACGATGAACGTTTAAAAAATCCTGATTTGCCTTATGATTACTTTGAAGAACTTTTAAGGCGGATTCAGGATATTCGTACTTCTGAGAAACGTTTTTATCGGAAAATTACTGACATCTATGCGATAAGTGTGGATTATGACCCAACCCTGGATATAAGTATTGAGTTTTTTAAGACCGTTCAAAATAAGATGCACTGGGCTATCACGGGACAAACTGCCGCAGAAATTATCCATAAACGTGCCGATAGCAGCAAACCATACATGGGGCTGACAAACTGGCGTGGCGAAAAGCTAAGAAAACAAGATGTTACTATTGCGAAGAACTACTTGGATGAAAATGAATTATTGGCTTTAAACAATCTTGTTGAACAATATCTAATATTTGCCCAAGGTCAGGCAATAAGGCGAATACCAATGTATATGAAGGATTGGATAATTAAACTGGATGGCTTCTTAACCTTAAATGACAGGGATATTTTAAATAATGCAGAAAAAATGTCCAATCAAATGGCAAAAGAATTGGCAGAATCAGAATATGAAAAATATCATACGAATATTATTGCCCAACAAGATAAACAGGATATGAAGAAATTGGAAGAAGAATTAAAAAAATTGCAAAACAAAAAAAACAAAAAATAACATCCGGTACTATCAATTATGAAAGTTAACAAAAACCTTAAAAGAATCCTTGTAATCCAAACTGCTTCCATCGGTGATGTGGTACTGGCAACCCCTGTGGTAGAAAAACTTAAGGAATTTCATCCGGGCGCGAAAATTGATTTTCTTGTAAAAAATGGTATTGCAAGCCTGTTGACTTCACATCCAAAGATTAAAAGGGTTTTGGTGTGGGATAAATCTACCAAAAAGTATCAGCACCTCCAACAATTGATTGCCGTTATCAGGGAGAGAAAATATGATGCAGTTGTAAATTTGCAGCGGTTTGCGTCCAGCGGATTGATCACAACTTTTTCGGGCGCACCAATACGGCTGGGGTTCAATAAAAATCCTTTTGCCCTGTTTTTCACTAAATCGGTAAAACACAAAATTTCGGATGACCCGGCAAAAAGCCTGCACGAGATCGACCGGAACCTTTCAGTGATCGACAGTATTACCGACAGTTCAAAAGATTACCCCTTAAAATTATATCCAACACAAACTGATTTTGCCAAGGTATCGCAATTTAAAACCAGGAAATATATTTGCCTGGCACCAACATCTTTGTGGTTTACCAAACAGTACCCCCCCGAAAAGTGGGTTGAATTTCTGAAAGAAATAGATGAAGAATTGGTGGTTTATTTCCTGGGGTCGAAGGGCGATCGTGGGGCATGTGATTTTATTATAAATGGGTCGGGGCATAGTAATTCATTGAATTTGTCAGGTAAATTGTCTTTTCTCGAATCGGTTGCACTGATGAAAGATGCTGCTATGAATTTTGTAAACGACTCGGCCCCGCAACATTTTGCCTCGGCCATTAATGCACCTGTTACCTCAATATTTTGCTCTACAGTCCCGGCATTTGGGTTTGGCCCACTTTCCGAAAACTCAGCAGTTATTGAAACGGATGAAAAACTTGATTGCAAACCCTGTGGCCTTCACGGTTTTAAATCCTGTCCTAAGAATCATTTTAAATGTGCCCTGACCATAAAAAAGGAAAAATTACTTGCACGCATCAGATAAATTAACAGTAATTTTGTTGAGCCATTATAAGTGGATAGTTCCTGCACGGGCGAAATGAAAAAATTGGCGTTTTCGGGCTAACGCTAAATAATTAACTGACATCAGAATTTATGTTGCAAGAAATTGAAAAATCCCTCAGCGTATTAAAAAAAGGTGGGATAATATTATATCCCACCGATACAATTTGGGGCATAGGGTGCGATGCCACCAACCAGCGTGCTGTTAACAAAATTTATAAACTGAAACGCAGGATCGAAGGTAAAAGCCTTTTGGTGCTGGTTGACGGGGTTGATATGATCAATAGTTATGTTGAGGATGTAAACCCTCTGGTTATTGAACTTCTATCGAATTACGACAGGCCGCTAACTGCAATTTACCCAAAGTCGAAAAACCTTGCTAAGGGTGTGGCCGCACAGGATAAAACTATTGGTATCAGGGTGGTCAGGGATGAGTTTTGCCAGGCTTTGATACAGAAATTTGGCAAAGCAATAGTTTCTACTTCTGCCAATCTATCGGGTGAGCCTTCCCCTGTTCTTTATAGCCAGATTTCGGATGAAATTAAAAATGGTGTTGACTATATCGTTAACCTCTACCATCGCAGGGTGCGTTCGATGAAACCATCCAGGATTATCCGCGTAAAAGAGCATGGGGATTTTGAAATCGTCCGTCCATAATTTTTTCCCACCTACTTCATTCATTACAAAAGCTTTAATTGAAGAATTGGCTGAAACTACGCAAAAGCAAAAGTTTTATCTGTAAGCCCCTTCCATCTTTTTATACTTTTGCCGGCTTTTAATTATAGAAAACGATTTAAAATTATGGACCAACACGGAAAACTCGTATTGATAGGTGGCGCCGAAAAGCGCTCTGGCAAAATGACGGTATTGAGAAGGACAGTGGAAATCAATTATGCGAAAACCGTAGTTGTGATACCTACCGCATCTTCCTACCCAAGGTCTATGGGCGATTCTTATTATTATACCTTCAGGGATCTTGGTGCAAAGGATATTCATGTTTTCGACATCCGGAGTAAAGAAGAAGCAAACAACCAAAAATATCTTGAAAAAATAGCCTCCGCCGATCTTATTTTTTTTACGGGCGGCGACCAGGCAAAACTGGTTAATGTCATCAAACACACAAAACTGTTTGCCAGGATAAAAAAAAGGTGGATGGACGGGGCAACCATTGCTGGGACAAGTGCCGGGGCAGCAGGTGCCTGCGACCCCTTAATTTATGATGGCGATAAAAAAGGGTTTTCAAAGGGGGTGACAAAAACCGGCGAAGGCTTCGGGTTAATTAAAAATATTACCATTGATACACATTTTACCGAACGGAACCGTATTTACAGGCTTTCTCAGTTTTTATTGTCAGGTAAAAGCCACCGTGGGATTGGGCTTGCAGAAAACACCGGCGTCATTATTTCACCCGATCACACAATGGAAGTGATTGGGAGCGGAATGGTTACACTGATAAATTCAAAAAGGGCCACATTTTCCAATTATAATATGATTGATAATTTTAAGCCCGTCAGTGCCAATGGTTTAAATTTTGGTTTCCTGCACAGTGGTGCTGTTTTTAATTTACAGTATTGGACCATTGATCGTGAAAAGTCAGGATTTGAAAGCATTTTCGATCCGGTATATTCTAATGCCAGGGTGAATTAATTCACTTGTGGGTCAGTAGAAGGTAGAAGGTAGAAAGTGAAAAGTGAAAAGTGAAAGACAGAAGAACACCGAACACCGAACACCGAACACCGAACACTGATTACCAATCACCATCCTC
>JAOZRY010000216.1 GCA_029939965.1 Bacteroidales bacterium
AAAAAATAAGGTTTTCATACACACACAAAATGTAAATCGATAAATGAAAGATGCCATAAATTTGATGAATAATACATATTCAAAAGAACTTTTGACCTACTTGTTGGATTTTATTAGTACTAACAAACAAACAAAATTCAACGAAATCATTCAGCACCGCACGCGGTATCTTACCGTAGTTTTGGAAGACATTTATCAGCCACACAATGCCAGTGCTGTTTTAAGAAGTTGCGATTGTTTTGGCATTCAGGATGTGCATATTATCGAAAACCAAAATGAGTATGAGGTAAACCCTGATGTGGCATTGGGCTCGTCGAAATGGCTTAGTTTGATAAAATACAATGGAAAAGAAAATAATACTCCGGCTGCTATTAAAACCCTGAAAGAAAAAGGATACCGCATTGTAGCCACCACACCTCACAAGAATGATGTTAATTTACAAGAACTTAATTTGGAAAAAGGGCCTGTTGCTTTGGTTTTTGGAACCGAAATGCGGGGGCTAACAGAAAATGCTCTTGATCTTGCCGACGAGTTTATGAAAATCCCCATGTACGGTTTTACCGAGAGTTTTAATATTTCTGTTTCAGCAGCATTAAGTTTGTTTCATCTTAGCGAAAAGTTGAGAAATTCACAAATCGACTGGAAGCTTTCTGATGAAGATAAGATAGAGATAAAGCTTAATTGGGCACGGCAGGCGATTAAAAAATGCGAATTACTCGAAACAGCGTTTTTGAATAATAAAAAATAGTACTTTTGCAACCTCAAAAATTTAAGTATAACCAATTAATATTGTTTTGACATGGGAAAAGGTGACATGAAAACCAAAAAAGGTAAAAGAACTCGTGGCTCTTATGGTAAATCGCGAGTACGCAAACCTGAGAAAGCTTACAAAGCTCCGGTTGAAGGTGTAGCAGCTACAGAAGAATCAAAGAAATAAGCACTTACGGTTAGAGGTTTTTATTTTGGACGTTGGGTAACATGGTCTAAAATAATAATATTTCCTTACAACTTTTATGAATTAATGGCAGAGAGTTTTTAAACTTTCTGCTATTTTTATATAGGCATGCCCCCGCTCTTCAAAATTGCGGAACTGATCGTAACTCGATGCTGCCGGAGACAACAAACAGGCCTTCCCTTTTTCGGTCTTCAGCAAATATCCGGGAAGGCTTTCAAATGCATGAATAAAATAGCTCCTCTGTTTTGGCATTTTTATGGTTTCAAAAATCCCCATCATTCTTTTTCCGGCATTACCCATAAAAATAAAATTCCTGATCGGCGAATCCACCAGAAAAGACATAAGCATTGTATAATCTAATCCACGATCAAATCCACCCAAAATCAGAGTATTGGTATTAGGGATAGTTTTAATGGCTTCGATTGCTGACTCAGGAATGGTTGAAATGGAATCGTTGTAAAAGTGGATACCACAAATATTGCCAACAAACTCGAGACGATGCTGCAAAGGTTGGAAAGATTCGATACCCGAATAAATATCGCCCACCGAAACCCCTATAATTTCACAAACTCTCTTTGCGGCAAAAATATTTACAAGATTATGGCTACCCCTTAATTTTGTTTTTATTTTTTCGAATTCATTTTCAGCCCCTCCCCTCCTATCAATTGGTGTTCTAAAATCAGCATTTATCGGAATTAATTTGGCCGATGGTGGAGATTTTTCAATTTGCAGAGAAATATCCTTGTTTTTCGGATCAATGATAAAATAATCTTCGGCATCCTGAAAATGTACAATATTTAATTTTGCACGGTAATAATTTTCTGAGGTTAGAAAATAATCGAGATGTTCGGGAAACAAATTTAATAAAACAGCAATATGCGGAGAGTGATTCACAAATTCAAGTTGATTTGCCGAAAGCTCAAAAATGATATATGTTTCCTTGTCGATCTCGTTATAAGAATCTAACGGGGGCTGCCCGATGTTCCCAACCAACACAGCCTTCCGGCCAGCTCCTGAAAGGATATGAAAAATGAGACTGGCAGTAGTACTCTTGCCTTTTGTACCAGTTATGCCAATAATTTGATTTCTGAAATATTCTAAAAAAAGATTGGTTTGCGAAAGCAATATTTTCCCTTCAAAACTCACATTTTTATCTCTCCAGCTTACTCCGGGCGATTTTATTATCACATCGAATTCATCAATTGAGGCAAGATAATCATCACCCAAAAAAAATTGTGTTATACCTTCAGGTTCTACATCCTCAGTATTAAGGTTGATATTTTGGTCGGCAATTGCCGGGAACACATCCTGAAAGTTTTGTCTGATAAATTTGTAAGTCGATTTACCTTCACGTCCAAACCCAAGAATCAGCACCTTTTTATCCTGAATATATTTTTTTATAAGCGATTTCATTTCAGGGCTTTCTTTACTATTTGTTCAAAATCTGGTTTTAAATAATTATTCTTATCGAATTGCTTCAAGAGCTGATTTGCAGGGATATTGGTAAGCAAATTCTGATTTTTGTAAATTTCTAATAATGCCGGAATATGTTTTTCTTCTTGATTCTGAAGGAGCATATTCAGCGCAGCCCTCACCTCCCCTACTGTTCCAACACACTCAAAAGGTTTTTCGGCAGCCACGCCGGTAAGTTCATCAAGGGTGTGCCATAATTTTTTATCATCCAAAATGTTAGCACCAAAAATTGAAATAAGTTTTTCCTGAGTTAGAAAAGGTGAAAGTATAATCCATGTAAACAAACATTTCGGACACTTCCCACACCAAACATTTGTTTTACTTCCCACATTACAACTTTTAAAAGATTTGAAATGATTTGGAAATTCCGAAAAAAGTTTTCCGATTTGCAACTCATTTAATGGTCTCAAAAAACTAAAGTAATTAAAATCGGGACTAATAAATTCTGTAACATAAGCCCTGAAATCATGCTCAAATTCGTAAGATTTTGAATATTGATGGTTGATGTTTGTCCCCGGTATGGTAGGTTCGTTCGCACTCGATTCGTTGGACAAAGCTATATGTTGAATACCTGAAATCCATGCAGCCACAAGTGTTACAAACCCAAGCAACGCCGAAAAAGGGGTGTGCCCGTTCAAATACCCTTTACTATTTAATTCGATCAACCGGGGGGAGATAGTACGGTGCATTTCAAAAAATTCGGATCGTTCAAAACCAGCAGAAAGCACTGTACCAATACTTGCACCGCGTGGATTGAGAATAAATGGAAGCACATCAAAACCCCCAGCCTTTAACAGCTCAAGTGTTACCACCGAATCCTTTCCTCCGCCAATCGGAACCAAAATCTTTTTACTCATTTCAAAATCAAAAACCTCGTAATTCCGGTCTGTTTCAATCTCTATTTTTAATAATTCCTCCTTAGAGGTTTGAATTCCATTGGTATATAAAAATTCGCCCAAACCCATAAACCAGAGTTTTGTCCACCAGGCCACCTGTTTTTTATCTAACACTCCGGCTCTTATTATAACCCGGGGCGAACAAGCTACCTTCCAATAACTTATCAACTCAGCCATACCGAGGTGAAAAACAAGATTTTGAAAAGCAGGTTGGGTTATATCAAAGTTTCGATTTGCAGATACAGGGATTTTAATGACAGGAGAAAAATGGTAATCATCAGACAGATTAAATAAAAATTTGAGAATCAGATGTTGAGAATTTCGCTCAATAACAAAATTCTCATAAATAAAAAACGGATGCTTTTTACGTAAGGCACTGAATGTTTGTGATTTATCCTTTTTCTGCATTTACGATGTTAATAAAATCTAAATATTTTTTTGGATTTCAAAAGTAGATAATTAATTTTGAGTGATGGAAAATTTTGATGATCTCATACGCATTAAGACAAATAATATTAAACCCGAGCCGGGAAAAATCCTGATCTCAGAGCCGTTTTTATTTGATTATTATTTTAAACGCTCCGTTATCATGCTTGCCGAGCACAACAATGAAGGAACCTTTGGTGTGATTATAAATAAACCCATGTCGATCGAATTTAATGAGGTGGTTAAGAATTTCCCACACTTCGAATCGAAAGTTTTTTTAGGCGGTCCGGTTAAAACAGATAATTTATTTTACATCCATACACTTGGCGAAACTATCGGCGAAAGTGTACCCATTCAGGAAGGATTATACTGGGGTGGTGATCTCGACAGGGTTAAGGAATTGATTTTGCTCGGTAAACTCAACGAAAATAATTTCCGGTTTTTTATTGGTTATTCGGGTTGGATGCCTAAGCAATTAGACAATGAGCTAAAAAAAGACAGTTGGCTTGTTTCTCAATTAAGTTCCAGCCGTGTGATGACTACCGATACTGACAACCTTTGGCAGGAAAGCCTTCTCGACCTTGGCGAAAAGTACAGGCATTGGATTAATTTCCCATCGGAGCCTACCTTAAACTGATTTTACCACAATTTAAAAAATGGATATCGCCGGAGAACAAAATATCAGGTATGCTGTAGTGGATGTGGAAACTACCGGCACCAGTTATAAAAATGGAAAAATTACTGAAATTGCAATCCTCATCCACGATGGAATCAAAATTATTGAAGAATTTAGTACGCTAATCAATCCTGAACAAAAAATACCCTATCGTATTCAGCAGTTAACCGGAATCAACGACCGGATGGTAGAAACTGCTCCTAAGTTTTTTGAAGTTGCAAAAAAAATTGTAGAAATAACCGAAGATTGCGTTTTCGTTGCTCACAATGCCAGCTTCGATTACAACTTTATTCGTCAGGAATTTAAGTATTTAGGGTACGATTTTCAGTTGGAAAAATTGTGTACGGTAAAGCTAAGCCGGAAACTAATTCCATATAAAAAATCGTATAGTCTTGGCAACCTCTGCCAGGAGCTCAACATTGAAAACCCACAGCGACATCGCGCTTTTGGCGATGCAAGAGCCACCGTTACATTGCTGGAGATGCTGCTACACATCGACCCCAATCCTACTCAAATTAATTTGCAGGGACTCAACAGCAAATTAAAACCCGAAACTATTAAATCTTTGCCCGAAGAGCCGGGGGTATATTATTTCCTGGACGATGATCATCGTATTATTTATATCGGCAAAAGCAAAAATATCCACTCGCGTGTACTCTCTCACTTATCCAATACCACAACAAAACGTGCCCTGGAAATGAAAAACAGGGTGGCATATATTAACTTCGAGCTTACCGGAAATGAACTTATTGCGTTGCTGCTCGAGTCTCACGAAATTCATAAACATTTGCCACAGTATAACCGGGCACAGCGCCGAACAATGTATAATCATGGTTTATTTTGCACCATGGATGCTGATGGATACCTGCGCTTAAAAAGTTGTAAACTTGATGATTGTGAAGGGGATGCACCTATCACTACATTCAATTCGGCAATGGCCGCCAAAAATTTCCTGTTTCAGCTTTGTGAGGATCAAAATCTATGTCAAAAGCTGTGCGGGCTTTATACTGCCAAAAATTCTTGTTTTCAATATAAAATTAAGGAGTGCAATGGGGCATGTATTGGTACGGAATCCCCGGAAGATTATAATGCCAGGGTTGCAACAGTTATCGAACGATACGAGTATAAAAAACCCAACTTTCTGATTATCGACACCGGGCGCAACGATGATGAATGTTCGGTGGTGTGGGTTGAACACGGCAGGTATCACGGATTTGGATTCGCCTCGCAACAAGAAAATAGTTATAACCAGATTTCCTATCTGAAAGATGCTGTAAAACCTTATACCGAAAACAAATATGTACATTCAATTATCCGCAGTTATCTCGAAAAGAAAAAGAATATTAAAGTTGTGGAACTACCCGTAGAAAAATAGGTTCATGAAACCGGCAAATCACAAGGTAATGGTTCAATGTTTTAATGGTTCAATGCTTCAATGATTCAATGCTTAAATGATTTAATGTTTAAATGCTTCAATGATTTATTGCTCCAATGATTCAATGTTTTATTGCTTTCCACCTTCTTTCTTGTCTCCTTATCGCATTGTCCCCTTATC
>JAOZRY010000894.1 GCA_029939965.1 Bacteroidales bacterium
ATTTCTATTTTCGAGTATTTACTTTCCAACTTCAAATTGCCACATGTTTCCAACTCAATATCCGAATCATATAATTTCATTTCAGCTTCGGGTACACTCCCCAAAAATGCTTTTGAGTATCGCATGTCGAAAAAAACGGGGGCACCAAAAGATTGGCCATAAAATTTACCATTGTACATTTTAATAACTACCTCACCAACAATCTCTTCCATTTTAATATCAGCATATTTATTATCAATTTCAATGGAAGCGGTTTTTGGAATATATAAAGCTACCCGAACATCAAATGATTTTAACACCACTTTTTCGCCAGTTTTGAGTTTAAGCTTTTGATTTATATTACATGTTCTCGAATCCCAAAACAAAGTATTGATTAGAAACTTTTCGCCAAAATTTTTAAACTCGATATTGTTTATAGCTTCCAAAGTTAAATCAATGGCTTCCTGTTTTTTGGCTCTTATCTTTACCTGCATTTGCATTTCAACAGAGCTTTTATCCCATGTTCTGATCTCTACATCGAACGAGCGGTTTTTAAATTCGATGGTTATATCAGAGCCAATTTCTGATTGGAACTTTACAACATCGCTATACTCAACCTGCCCGAAGGTTGCTGAGGCAAATAATGTAAAAATAGTAACTGCAAAAATCGACAGTTTAAATCTCAGTTTGTGCTTTGTTTCGTTTTTCATAATCTTTATTTTTTTGAATTTCCATTAACATCCTATCTAAAACTCTCATTCGTTTATCGTAATAATCGAGCATGGCCTTTACTAATCTTTCGTTATAGCCATAGCTTAAAAAATCTTCCTGATATTCGCGGTTCATTTTATCCAGATCATCCAATTCGGTTAAAAATATTTCGAGTTTCTCCATATTGTCCGGCTTCAGTTCGTTTACCTGCAACCACTTTTCGCTTATCGAAGCACGGTAATTAATAACTTGCTGAGAGTAGGCCGGGTCTATTTCGCTAAGGGTAATATTGTAGATATTTGTTTCGCTACGATAAAATTCGTTGTAGAGCATATAAGTTGATGAAACCAGAAATATGATGATGGCTGCTGCTTTCCAGAAAATGCCCTGCCACCTGAAACGGGTTTTGTTAAGGTCTTTATTAATTCCATCCCAAATCAGATTATCATCCGGGTCTTCAATATCCAAATTATGGCGTTGGGATTCGATATATTTTTCAAACTTGCTTTTCATAATTTCATCAATTTTTCTTTAAGTAATTTTTTTGCTCGTTGATATTGCGATTTCGATGTTGATTCGGAAATATTCAACATTGCTGAAATCTCACGATGCTTGTATCCTTCAAAAACAAACAGGTTCAAAACAACCCTCGATCCTTCGGGTAATGTTTTCACAGCTTCGTGAATCATTTTTGGCGACATAATATAATCATCCTCGTCAGAGTTGTCATCCCGTAAGGTATCGCATTGATTATCCAAACTTTCAAAAAACGCTTTACTTCGTTGCAAAAAGTTAAGGCAGTGGTTAATAACAATTCGCCGAAGCCAGGCACCAAAGGAAGATTCCTCGCGATAATCTCCAATTTTTTTAAAAGCTGCCACAAAAGCTTCCTGCATCACATCTTCAGCATCCATTTTGTTGGCCAGCATTCGCATGGCAATATTGTACATAGCTTT
>JAOZRY010000217.1 GCA_029939965.1 Bacteroidales bacterium
AGTCAGGGCTTTACTTTGAGTAAAACCCTGACTGTAAATCCTGTTTTTAGTCAGGGCTTTACTTTGAGTAAAACCCTGACTGTAAATAAAAGCATTTCATTATTTCAAGAATTTTTTGGCAGACAATAGTCGTTATTTTCATCAAACTTCAGCACAATAACTGGCGCTATCTTTTCGATATAATTATTCCTTCGGATAAAATCTTTTTTCATTTTTGTATATTATAATATTCAGAAAGTACAGAAGCAGCCATATTATTTACTATAAGAAACAAAAATAGTAAATTCGAAAAATCAGGCCTAATTTATCGATTCTAATCATAAAATCAGGCCGAAATATATGATTACAATCAAAATATTAGGCTTAAAATTTTGATTTCAGGAAACAAAACCTTAATTTTGTCAATCATATAAATGAGCAAAAATGATAAAACGTGAACTTACAAACAAGATTAAGGATCAATGTTTCAAGGGGAAGGTCGTTTTACTGTTGGGGGCGCGGCAGGTAGGCAAAACCACTTTGTTGCGACAATTGATCAAAGAATTGGATGAGCCGGCCGTTTGGCTGAATGCCGATGAAGCCGACATTTTGCAGGAACTGAATTCGGCGGTTGTAAGTACCCAATTATTAAATTTGGCGGGCAAACAAAGCAAACTGCTTATCATTGATGAGGCACAGCAGGTGGAAGAGATCGGCAAAAAACTTAAATTACTTCATGATACCTATCCCGAAATTCAGGTGATTGCAACAGGATCCTCCTCATTCGATCTGCTCAACAAGATGTCGGAGCCGCTTACCGGAAGAAAGCGCACTTTTTACCTTTTTCCGATCAGCTATAACGAGATCGTTGAAAACAACAACAAGTTGGAGGCAAAACGAACTTTGGAGCAGCGTATGATTTGGGGTTCATATCCTGAGGTGGTCAACAATCCCGGAAATGAAAAAGAGGTGCTACTCGAAATATCACAAAGCTATCTGTATAAAGATGTGTTGAAACTGGAAGGCATCCGGAAATCGGCTCACCTTGAAAAATTATTGCAGGCTCTGGCATTCCAGGTAGGCAGCGAGGTGAAATATAACGAGCTTGCCAACACCATCGGCAACATCAATGCTGTTACCGTTGAAAAGTACCTCGATGTTCTGGAAAAAGCCTACATCATTTTTAAGTTGCCGGCACTGAGCCGTAATATGCGAAACGAAATAAAGAAAGGCAAGAAATATTATTTTTATGACAATGGGATAAGAAATATAATCATTAGCAATTTTGCCCCTGTTGAAATGAGAATAGATAAAGGAGCCTTATGGGAAAATTTTCTGATTTCTGAGCGGGTAAAACAAAACCATTACACAGCCAGAATCCCAAACCTATATTTTTGGCGCACGCACGATCAGGCCGAAATCGATTATATCGAAGAAATTGATGGCGTATTGAATGCTTATGAGTTTAAGTGGAAAAAGGCCAAAGTCCGTTTCCCCGATTCATTTAAAAGTGCTTATCCTTACCATACCCTGCAAGTTATTAATCGTGAGAATTTTGACGAATTTATTGGAGCAGATTAATCAATTCAAAAGCTGTTTTTCTTTGTTAATTGTTTCAAAGTTCCGGCAACTACCTCCTGCAACTCTTTTTTGGTTGGAAAAAATTGTTTAATCCCAAATTCCGATTCTCGTATAAAAAACAAAAACACTATAACAGATGTAAACACATAAGAGATACTCGTAGCCCATCCTGCGCCTATCATCCCCATAGATGGGATCATAAAATAGAACAATACCACCGAAATAATTAATCCTGCAAAAGAGGCAATGGTATTAATGTGGTACTTTCCGATTCCCGAAAAATAATGCCCCATAATAAGTGCAACATTAAAAAACAGAACTCCGGGTGCAAGGCTCTGAATAACACGACCAACATCGGCAAATCCCGAACCATAAACAAAAACAAATAATTGGGGGGGCAGAAAAATCAATACCAAAAGCAAAACAAAACTGGCAACTATTGCGGCAAGGGTAAGGTTAATGGTAAGTTTTTGGGCATATTTAATGTCGCTGGTATTTGAAATACGGGCATATTGCACCATACTAATACTACGACTAACAAGCCAGATAGACTCGACCAACGAAGTTCCGTTGGAATAAATCCCTACCTCAGCCTCAGAATAAACCATCTCAAGCCAATAAAAACTCATCCTGAAACTTAGCAACTGGAAAATATGTGCCAACTGATTAAGAACTCCATAGCGAATCATTTTTCTGATTATCTCAACATAATCAGAAATAACTCCTAACCTAAAAACACCTGCAAACTTAAAAAGGAAAAACAGGCTTACTGCAAAAGAAACCCCGAAAGCAACATACAACGATATGATGTACGATTGAATGGTGTTTTGGCGTAGAACCAGGAAAAATATTGCAAGGCTGATGGTAATAAAAAGCGGTTGAACCAAAGCGATGAGATTGGATGCCTTAATTTTTTCCTTGCCGATAAGCATGGAAGAGTTGATGGATGTAAAGGCATTGATTATCGAAAGCAGGCAAATATGCAAAACCATCTGCGAATTAACCAATTGGAAATAATAGAGTACGAAAAAGAAAACTACTCCTGTTACTACCGACCACAAATAAGCCGGCATAATGATGATGGCATAATGAAACCGTGGAGTTAGATAAACAATAGCCCCGCCCCCCATTAGGTTTGCAAACACCAAAACATAGGCTATTGTTGCAATAATCAACCCCTGCTCGCCTTTGCCTTCAGGCCCCAGAAATCTCGAAATAACCACAGCAATCAGCAAGTTGAGAATTGCAGATATTAGTCGGGTTCCGAATGTATTTAGTATTTTGCCTAGCATGGCAGCATTAGGTTTATGATTATTTTATTAATCGCTTTATCTGCCAACGCTTTCATAAACTTCATACAACGATTTTCCAATCACATCTTCGCCAAAGTGATCTTCGGCATATTTTCTAATTTTCTTCCGATTGTATTTGCCGGGATTATCCAAAACCTCATCAAGGGTTTGCAGAAACTCATCTTCATCACCGGCTTGGGTTAGTTTACCGAGGTCATCGTTGAGATGCTCGTGAATGCCGCCAACTCGTGTAGAAACCACGGGCACACCACTTGCATAGCTTTCCAATATTACCACAGGCAGGTTTTCGAAATAACTAAACATAATCATCAAATCGGCATCACTCAGCATTGCGGCAAGCTCATCATTTTCTTTGAGGCCGGCAAATTTTACCACATTATCAGTAAGTCCGAGTTTATCCGAAATTGCCTTCATTTCAGCAAAATCTTCACCATCGCCAATAAAGGTAAGTTCAAAATCATCACGTTTTTTGCTCAGTTTTTTCATTACTCTCAAAATACCTGAAATATTTTTTTGCTTGTCAGTAAAACAAGAGAGATGTACAAGCTTTTTCTTTTCAGGAATCTGCCGGTCAAACTTTGGTGTAAACATCCCGATATTTACCACATTGGGGATTACAACATAATTATCATTCACTAGCTTATTATCGATCATAGCATCGCGCAGATTGGCTGTAACCGGCATAACTGCCGATGCATTTTGCACCACGATTCTTGTCATAAATTTGCGCAATGTACCGTGATATGTATCGGTGGTGGGCAAATAGCGAGTCCAATGCTCAGTAATAACATAAGGGGTTTTGGTGATAATTTTATTAATCAATGCTATCACACCAAGCCTCGTAAGTACATGAACATGCACAACATTAGCTTTTCGGCGTTGTTTACGAATTATCCTGAAACCCCGGCGGTGGCTATTAATAAATCGAAACAGATTTATCAGGTTTGCCAGTATGGCAGGCTTTAAAGTAGATTTTCGGAAGTAAATATGTATCGAAAAAAGACCCTCTTCGGAGCGTATAATTTCGTAAGGCTTACCGTGTAACTCATCATCGGCATGAACATAAAGCACAGAAACATCAACATGAGCAGAAACCGATTTGCCATGTCGTTCGATAAAAAGCCCCATCATCGGATCGTAGCGGTGTGGATACCAGCGGGGAAGATAAAGTATGTGCAGTCGTGAGTTAATATCTGTTTTCATCTGGACTTAACGGAATATTTGGTGATTTTGTTATTTTTTATTTCTTCAACAAATCTTAATGCATTATTAAAACGATTTTCGTTCAGCCCTGAAACAATCCGGTAATTAAAATTATACTTCCGGAGTTCATCCTTATAATAATCGAATAAATATTTTCGCCGGTCGGGATGCTCACGTAATGGATCGTATTGCCACGGCAGGTCAACATCCATCAACAAATACAAATCGTAATCTTGTTTCCTCAATTCATCAATAATCCATGAATGACAATTCTTATACTTTATATCGCACCAAATTTTGGTTACAAGCAATTCGGTATCAGCAAATAATATTTTTTTGGCAAGTGTTTCAAATATCTTTTCGGAGGTTTTTTGCTTTTGGGCAATCTCCAGTATATCGTTATAATTATATGGCCTCTCTAAATTTAACAGGTGAATACGTGCATATTCGGGCACCCAAACGGTAGCATAATAATCAGCTAATTGCTGGGCAATCAAAGATTTTCCGGTGGATTCAGGGCCGGTAATGGCTATTTTTAAAATATTACTCATTGCTTTGCAATTTCAATTTTTTCTGCCATTCCATATAACCCAAAACAGCAATAATTAAAAATACTGTAAACTGAAAACTGGTCAACAGCAAGCCCTTATGAAAATAGAGTGGAATTGAAATCACATCTCCAACAATCCAGAAAATCCAGTTTTCGATTTTCTTGAGTGCCATAAGCCACATGCCAACCAAAAAAATGGAGGTAGTTAATGAATCCAAATTTGGAACGGTACTATCGGTAAAATTGGTGAGCACATATCTCAAAACAAAAAAGAATACAATTGCTACGACAATACTCAAAAGGTGCTGCCAGGCAGTATTTTTGCTAATCGGAATAAACTTATTGCCCTTGTCTTTCTGTGTCCATTTATACCACCCAAAAACACTCATCACAAAATAAAACCCATTTATACCCATATCGGCGTAAAGCCCGGCAAACAGACAGATATAAACATAAATTAAAACGGAGATAATGCCGGTTGGATAAACCAGAATGTTTTCCTTTTTGGCAAACCACACACTCAAAAGCCCAAAAAAAACGGCCACGGCCTCCAGCCATGTTGAGCTAAGGATGTTTTGATAGAAGAGATCAATAAACTCGCTGAATTGCATGTGTTACGGTCTGAGATCGGCATTGATAATTTTCATTACAAAAATGGAGTGAGGCAATTCAAACGATTTATGAATTTCGTTTGTTAATGCCTCCATCACTTCAAAATACTCACCAAAAACCTGTGTACTCATTGTGTTGGTTTGCACTTTCAGGTTTTTATAATTATTCATTCTTTCGATAAAACCCTTGATATGTGGGATGTATTCAACTTTGAGCGGATAGTAGCTAACTTCAACTGATGTTTTCATCACTTTAAATTTTAACAATATTATTAACTATAATTGCGCGAGCAATGGCTGCAAAAGTAAAAAATTCAGCATCAATCGCAATAAAAGGCCGGAATCATTTTTTATAACTAATTTTTATGATTACTTTTGCGCCCGCAAATTTACTGGTCCAGTAGCTCAGTTGGATAGAGCAGCAGCCTTCTAAGCTGCGGGTCGTGGGTTCGAATCCCGCCTGGATCACGAAGCAAAGCCTGACTTACCGAAAGTCGGGCTTTTTTATTTGGAAGAAACGGGGTTGGATATCCCTCCAGCGGAATCCCTTTGGCAGCATTTATTTTTAAAGTAAGCGGCCCGGTATAGGTTTCGTATTGAGGTGTGATAGTCAGGACTTGACTTTGAGTCAAACCCTGACTTCTTGCTGCTAAACACCTTCTTCTTCCTGTCTGCCAATACACAGAAAAAAAACCAAAAGAGCGAGATTTTGCCATACGCACAAAAAATGATACTTTTGTA
>JAOZRY010000895.1 GCA_029939965.1 Bacteroidales bacterium
AAATTCTCTTTCTTGCCAAAATTTCATTCGAACCGGTTTATGGAATTGCCCTCAGGATAATCGATATCGACCCCGGTTATACTCTCGGCGACCTCGAAAAAGAGAAACAAGAAACCATTCGGAGATTAAACGAAGAAGGTATCTTTAACAAAAACAAGGCACTTCCTCTTCCAATGCTACCCCAGCGCATAGCCATCATATCGGTCGAAACCAGCAAAGGTTACGCCGATTTCCTGAAAGTGATCGAAAATAATCCATGGAAATATAAATTTTTCTATATGCTGTTTCCATCTTTGCTTCAGGGCGAAAAAGCCATCATGGGAATAACAGGGCAACTTGCAAATATTAAAAGAGTAATCCATCATTTCGATCTTGTGGCAATTGTTCGTGGTGGTGGTGGCGATGTTGGTTTATCGTGCTACAACAATTATTATCTTACCAAACAAATTACAAACTATCCCCTTCCGGTTATCACGGGCATCGGCCATGCCACCAACCAAACAGTTGCCGAAATGGTAGCTTTCGAAAATGCCATTACACCAACAAAACTTGCCGAATTTCTGATACAGCAGTTCCACAATTTCGCCGAGCCGGTACTACGCTCCGAAAAAGTTATACTCGAAAAATCGCAGCAATTTATCATCAACGAAAAAATAAAAATAAAAACGGAGGTCAAACTATTCAAATCGGTTACTCAAAACATTCTCAACGCTAATAAAAATGAAATTGCAACACAAACCCGATCATTGTTACAGCAGGCCAATTTTCTCATTAATAACAAACATATCCAAATAGCCACAACAAAAATCAGGGCAGTAACAGGAATAGATATATGGCTTAAAAATCAACATGAAAAAACAACCTGGTTATCCCAAAAAATAATCGAACGAACAAACCAATACATCCAAAGCGAAAAATTAGTGGTTTCCAACCTCGAAAAAAACATAAAAATACTGGATCCCCAACATGTTTTAAAACGGGGTTACAGCATTACCCGTATCGCCGGAAAAGCCATTAAAACTTCCGATCAGGTAACCGAAGGCGATGAAATAAACACAACATTATTAAACGGAAACATTATTAGTATCGTAAAATCCAAAAAGTAAATAAACATGCCAATGAATAAAAAAATGAATTATGCAGTTGCCTTTGAAGAGCTGCAGCAAATCGTTTCAGAAATCGAAGAGGGCGAAATTTCGGTAGATGAATTATCAGAAAAAGTAAAGCGTGCTGCACTGCTCATTAAAGTTTGCAAAACCAAACTCACCCAAACCGAAGAAGACGTAAACCAGATATTAAAGGAGTTGGACGAAGGAGAGAAAACTGAATAAAGGCTTGTTCAAAACTAATTTCAACAATTCTTTTTTTTGGGCGGCCGGGCGGGCTTTCCGCTATACCCAACTTGCACCGGCTGTATTTTTGTAAGCGGTACGCGGGCTTCCTTCGTCAGCCTGCGCCCGCCAACAAAAATATCAGCCGCTGCTTCGTTGGGGTGCCGCTCCAATCCCTGCCGCACCAACACATTGTGCCATCTGCCCGGCATACTTATCTCGTTGCAAACAATTTTGAAAATATGCTTTTCGAGCAACCCTAAAACCTTTTTCACTACATTTGCCTTCCATCAAAATAACTTTCAAAAGTTGAG
>JAOZRY010000896.1 GCA_029939965.1 Bacteroidales bacterium
CAGACTTCGTCAGTCTCTACTTACTCTGCGTTGCAGTCAAATTTTTATTTCCTCATTTACAGAAAGTAAACTGTGGAATAAAAATCAGCCTGCGCCTTGATTAAGCGAAACTGACGAAGTCTGAATTCTGAAATTAAGAGCTTAAGCAACAATAGCAGCAACCCATACCGGGTTGAATATGGAATTATGAAAACTAACAAATCGGCACAAAAACCACCCCATCCCCGGCTCTTTGCCGAATTGGGGAAGGGTGTCGGGGGTGAGGCGAAAAAGCGCACCTGAATATAAAATTCGGTAATAAAAAACTGGTGTTTGTAGTAATGGATAAACATATTTCGTGTAAATTTGTGATATTCCGGGAAGTGTTGGGGTAGGAGTAGTTTTGCGAAAAACGCCCGTTGGTTTATAAATTAATAGTAAATAATTATGATTAACGAAAACCTAAAAACCAGGCAATGTGCCACTTGTAAAGAGATGATTTATTCGGATGCCGCTAAATGTGTACACTGCGGAAGTTTTCAGAACTGGCGCAGACATTACAACTTTAGCTCATCACTTCTTTCTATGATGGTGGCATTTATATCCGTATTAACGATTTTTATTTCCGTTGTAATGAATTCAACAATTAAAAACGATTCGGATATAAACGTTTCTATCATCAATTAATGGAAAAACATTATGAAAAAGAAAATTGTAATTTGTGCCGATGGAACGTGGAACCGGCCTGAAAAAAACCCAAAAGAAGATGTCCCGACAAATGTACTTCGTTTGGCACGCGCTATAAAGCCCATGGGTACAAATCAAATTCCTCAGCAAGTATTTTACGATTGGGGTGTTGGCTCATACTACGACCCTGTAATTGGTGGTGCTACCGGAAAAGGATTACATAAAAATATTATGGACGACTATCGGTATATTGTTCAAAATTACTCGCCTGGCGACGAGTTATATCTCTTCGGTTTTAGCAGGGGGTCTTATACAATAAGGTGCCTCTGCGGTTTAATTAACAACTGTGGGATTATTAAAAGGCCTGATGCCTCGTTAATACAAAATGCATTTAATCACTATAAACGAAATGGCTCAGCATACGCCCCAAAAGGGAAAGCATCAATAAAATTCAGAGATCAACATTCGCATGTTTCGCGCGAAATAAAGTTTGTAGGTGTGTGGGATACCGTTGGTGCTATGGGAATTCCAATTTCTTTTTTGGGGTTATTTGATGATAAAGATGAGTTTTATGACACAAAAATTGGTGGCAACGTTCGTGTTGCGAGGCACGCTCTATCCATCGACGAAAACCGAAGCGACTTTGAACCCACAATATGGCAGCCACGAGAAAACATGGATTTACAACAAGTGTGGTTTGCCGGGTCGCACAGCGATATTGGCGGAAGTTATTATCCTGATAAAGACGGGTCGATGTTATCAGATAATGCATTGGGATGGATGATAAATGAAGCTCAGAAATCAGGGCTCACCATTGAGGCACATTTAGAGCAAAACGTAAACAAAAACCCATTGGCTAAACTTCATGATTCCAGAAGAAGTTTTTACAGGGTGAAGAAGAAATACTTCCGCCCGATTGAACATGGCAAAGGTTCGGCATTGATACATGAGTCGGTAAAATTGCGCTGGGAACAGGAT
>JAOZRY010000218.1 GCA_029939965.1 Bacteroidales bacterium
TAATGGTACAATGCTAAAATGATTTAATGGTACAATGCTAAAATGATTTAATGCTTCAATGCTAAAATGATTTAATGCTAAAATGATTTAATGCTAAAATGATTTAATGCTAAAATGATTCAATGCTAAAATGATTTAATGTTTTAATGATTCAATGCTTAAATGATTCAATGCTAAAATGATTTAATGTTTTAATGATTCAATGTTTTAATGATTCTCTCCTTATCGCATTGTCTCCTTGTCGCATTATCGCATTATCGCATTATCTCCTTATCGCATTATCGCATTATCGCATTGTCGCATTATCGCATTATCGCATTGTCGCATTGTCGCATTATCGCATTATCGCATTGTCTCCTTATCGCCTTACCGCATTGTCTCCTTGAAAATGGTATTAGAACTAAAAAAGTAATGGTGGATGATATGGTTCATTTTACTTTATTTGCATACAAATCAATTGAAATACTAATAAATGCAAAACCTGAGTGAAAAAAGAGCCACCTCCCGGAAGTATTTCGCCTGGATATTATTGTTTATTCTGGTTCTTATTTGGGGTAGTTCATTTATCCTCATCAAGCGTGGACTGGAGGTTTACTCAAGCATCGAAGTTGGTGCAATACGCATTTTTGTTTCTTTTATCGTATTGTTACCAATAGCTATACAACGAATCAAGTCCACGCCCTGGTCGAAAATGAAGTACATTATTATTATTGGAATCATTGGTACCGGTATTCCGGCATTCTTATTTGCTAAAGCGCAAACCCAGATAGACAGTTCTCTGGCCGGCATTCTTAATTCGCTTACACCACTATTTACACTTACCATTGGACTTGCGTTTTTCAAACAAAAAACATCCTGGATAAATGTTTTAGGTGTCTTCCTGGGTTTGCTTGGTGCTATCGGACTCATACATTCAACGAGTAATGGTTCATTTGAGTTTCACTTTTCCTTTGCTATCTACATTATTATTGCCACCATATTATATGCAGTACATTCCAACATGATAAAATATTACCTGAATAATGTACACCCTTTTACAATAACCTCTCTGGGGTTTTTCTTTTTTGGTATTCCCATAACTATCATTTTATTTTTTTTCACCAGTTTTCCAACAACACTTATTTCGCATCCTGATGGGTTAAAAGCTTTTATGTATGTGGCCACTCTCGGAGTTTTTGCATCAGCCATTGCTATTGTATTGTACAATCGTCTTGTGCAAACCACAACAGCTGTATTTGCATCATCGGTTACTTATTTTGTACCCATGCTTGCACTTTTTTGGGGTATCAACGATGGCGAAAAATATCCATTAACAGCATTCCTGTTTATGGGCGTAATATTATTAGGGGTTTTTCTTGTTAATAAAAAAAAGATTTAAAATATTTGTAAGTTTAAAAATATTTCTAATTTTGCACTCCTTTTTAAAAACAGGTTTATCAATTCATTATACGAAATGTACGCAATAGTTGACATCGCAGGACAACAGTTTAAAGTTGAGAAAGATAAAGAAGTATTTGTTCATCGTCTTGAAGGTAGTGAAGGCGACTCCGTTGATTTTGAAAAAGTAATGCTTGTAGAAGACGGAGAAAACATTAACGTTGGAAAACCTTTTGTAGAAGGCGCCAAAGTTTCAGCCACTATTCTTTCTCATGAAAAAGGTGATAAAGTTATCGTCTTTAAAAAGAAAAGAAGAAAGGGATACCAAAAAGAAAATGGTCATCGTCAGCAGTTAAGCAAACTCAAGATCGAAGGCATTTCAATTGGAGTCTAAGATTTTTGTTCGTAAACAATTAAAATTCAAATATTATGGCACATAAGAAAGGTGCAGGTAGTTCACAAAACGGCCGGGAATCGCATAGTAAACGATTGGGCGTTAAAATTTATGGTGGTCAGGCAGCTAAAGCAGGTAACATACTTGTAAGGCAAAGAGGGACTCCTCATAACCCCGGATTAAACGTAGGTCTTGGTAAGGATCATACTTTATTTGCTCTCGTTGACGGAACGGTAAGTTTCGCCAGAAAAAAAGACAACAAATCTTTTGTAAGCATTGTTCCTGCCAATGAAGAAACTCCTGTTTTGAATTAATAAAATTCATTTTGGACGATACAAATCTCCTGTTTTGATACAAAGCAGGAGATTTTTTTGTTTATTTAGTGTGCGCCAGAAAACGCCGATATCATCGTTGGATTCGTGTTGAAAACAGTCATTTACAAGAGTAAACTCCTTGATTTTCAACACTTCGTCCGCCTCGATCTCAGCGATTTCTGACACCCACTTCCTGAAATATTGAATTTTCTTGCAGACACTATTTAATATTAATCAGCATGTTACAAATCAATACTATCCGCAAAAACCCACAAGAAGTAATCGAAAGATTGAAGATCAAAAATATGGATGCTTCTTTGCTGGTAAATGAAATTATTTCGCTTGACGAAAAACGAAGAGACACCCAAACCAAACTTGATGATATATTAGCAGAGGCTAAAAAAATTGCTAAAAGTATTGGCCTGCTTTACAAATCTGGTAAAGCTGACGAAGCTAATCAGATGAAGGAAAAATCGGCAAATCTAAAGGAATCGTCCAAAGAACTTGGCGTATTTTTGGATAAAACGATAGGCAAATTGAACGATGCTTTGGTGCAGTTACCCAATATTCCGCACAAAAGCGTTCCTGCCGGTAAAACTGAAGAAGATAACGAAATTATTTCGACCGAAGGCAACATTCCCGAATTAGCTAAGGATGCAGTACCCCATTGGGAATTAATTAAAAGATACAACATTATCGATTTTGATTTGGGCAACAAGGTTACAGGCGCAGGCTTTCCGTTTTACCGCAGAAAAGGCGCACGTCTCCAGCGTGCTCTAATCAACTTTTTTCTGGATGAAGGTGTTGCTGAAGGATATGAAGAATATCAGCCACCATTATTGGTAAATGAGGCTTCAGCTTATGGAACCGGACAATTACCTGATAAAGAGGGGCAAATGTATCATGTACCCGAAGATAAACTCTACCTTATTCCAACAGCAGAGGTTCCGTTAACAAACATATACCGTAATGTACTGTTAAAAGCGAATGAGTTGCCTATAAAAAATGTAGCTTACTCCAACTGTTTCCGCCGTGAGGCCGGGTCGTGGGGAGCTCATGTTAGAGGGCTCAACCGTTTGCATCAATTTGATAAAGTAGAAATTGTTCAAATACGCAAACCTGAAGAATCTTATCAGGCATTGGAAGAAATGAAGGACTATGTGGCTTCACTTTTGCGAAAGCTTGAATTGCCCTTTAGAATTGTAAGATTATGTGGTGGTGACCTGAGTTTTACTTCTGCATTAACATACGATTTCGAAGTGTTTTCTTCAGCACAGAAAAGGTGGCTTGAAGTAAGCTCTGTGTCTAATTTCGAAAACTACCAGTCGAACAGAATGAAATTGAGATACAAAACAAAAGAGGGAAAAACCATTTTGGCACATACACTTAATGGTAGTGCTCTGGCTCTGCCAAGAATTGTTGCTGCGTTACTCGAAAATAATCAAACAGCCGATGGTATAAAAATCCCAAAAGCCCTTATTCCTTACACAGGTTTTGATATTATTGACTGATTGAGGGAGGGGGAGAGAGAGGTTGAGGTTGAGAGGGAGAGGTTGAGAGGGAGAGGTTGAGGTTGAGGTTGAGGTTGAGGTTGAGGTTGAGGTTGAGGTTGAGGTTGAGGGAGAGGTTGAGGTTGAGGGAGAGGGGGATTGAAAGCTACTACCCTGACAGGGTTTTTAATATTTTTTAAATAGCAATCCAATTATAGATTATAATATTTGTGTTGATTTGTTGGTTTAATATCCGTTAAACATATTAAATATGAGATACACTTTTTTTGTTTTATTAATACTCCTTATAGCCAATTCACATAAGGCAACAGCACAGGATATCCCGGCCTTCCCAAAGGCTGAAACTGCCAAATCTAAAATTGAAAAACCTGACAATGAAAAACTGGCTTCCGCATATTTTAAAAATAAGGAGTACGAAAAAGCACTTGTACTTTATGAAAAATTATTTGAAGAAAAGCAAACCAGATTTTTCTACACCTACTATATTTACTGCCTCATCGAATTACGTGATTATAAAAAATCTTTTAAAGTAATTCGCAAGGAGCAACGCAAAAATCCTGAATCTTTACGATTTCTTGTAGATGAAGGTTTTATATACACCCTTGAGGGCGATCAAAATAAAGCTAAAAAACTCTTTGATGAAGCAATGGAGAGGCTTCAACCAAATACCTCCCAGATAAAAGACCTTGCCAATGCATACAATTATCGTGGTCAGACTGACTATACAATCCGAACTTACCTCAAAGGTCGTGAAATGGTTGAAGATTATGGATTTAACCTTGAATTGGCCAGAATATATCAACGGCTCGAAAATTACGATGACATGGTAAATGAGTACCTTGATCTTTTGGATAGAGACCTGGCAAAAAATGATTACATAAGGGGAAGGCTACAATCAGCTCTAAAAGACGATGAGGAAGGTATGGTTGATGATGCCATCAGAACAGAACTATTGCGACGGATACAAAAATCGCCCGAAAAAATATATTTCTCTGAAATGCTGATCTGGCACTCGATGCAGCAAAAAGATTTTGAAATGGCTCTGATTCAGAGCAAGTCACTCGACCGGAGGTTTAAAGAAGAAGGAAGTAGAATACTGGAATTGGCTAATGTTTGCCTTTCGAACGAAGCCTACGATGTAGCTATAGAAGCTTACGAATATGTACTGTTGAAAGGAAAACTAAACCCATTTTATCTCGATGCACGAATTGGGTTGTTAAATACACGTTACCTTAAAGTTACAAACCGGTTCGATTACACCCGGCAAGATTTACTTGAGCTTGAACGTGAGTATCAAATAGCACTCGAAGAATTTGGTGAAAACACATCTACAGTAACAATTATGAAATATCTGGCTCACTTGCAGGCTTTTTATTTGGATAATATTGCTGATGCTGTAGCTCTACTCAACAAAGCTGTTGAAATGCCATCGGTTACGCCAAAGCTAATTGCTGAATGCAAAATTGAGCTGGCCGATATTTTACTTTTTTCGGGTGAAGAATGGGATGCTACATTACTTTATTCGCAGGTGGACTATGATTTTAAAAACGACCCCCTGGGGCATATAGCCAAATACAAAAATGCACAATTATCCTATTACATTGGAGAATTTGGCTGGGCAAAAGCACAACTTGACATATTGAAAGCAGCCACTTCGAAATTAATTGCCAATGATGCTATGGAACTCTCATTACTCATAAGCGACAATATTGATATGGATAGCTCATACACCGCATTGCGGTATTTCGCCAAAGCCGACCTTTTAACGTTCCGAAACAAATATGACGAAGCTCTTACCACTCTGGACTCCATACAAATGATTGCACTCTGGCATCCTCTTCACGATGAGGTACTTTACAAAAAAGCGGAGATTATGATGGACAAAGGTGAGTTTTTAATTGCCGACAGTTTGCTCACAAGAGTTACAGAAAGTTACTCAGAAGATATTCTTGCTGATAATGCACTAATGTTGCGTGCTAAAATGTACGATCAGCACTTTAATGATACCGATAAAGCTATGATACTTTACGAACAGCTTATGCTAAATTATCCGGGAAGTCTTTTTGTAATAGATGCCCGAAAACGCTTTCGTGAACTACGGGGAGATGAGTTAAATTAGTATATACCAAAGTATGGAATTATGTGATTTTGATTTACAAATGGTTTAATGGTACAATGATTCAATGCTAAAATGATTTAATGCTAAAATGGTTTAATGGAATAATGCTAAAATGATTCAATGATTTAATGCTAAAATAGTTTAATGGAATAATGCTAAAATGATTCAATGTTAAATGGTACAATGATACAATGGTTTAATAATACAATGATTTAAACCTTTCCATCTTCTTTTCTTATCGCATTGTCTCCTTATCGC
>JAOZRY010000219.1 GCA_029939965.1 Bacteroidales bacterium
TTGTTGGCCGGCGTAGGCTGACGAAGGAAGCCCACGTACGGCTTACAAAAATACGGCGGACACAAGGCAACTACAAACGGAAAGCCTGTAGCCGCCCAAATATTAATAATATTCTAAAACATGCTTATGCATCAATTTTAAATTAGTTGACCCTTATAAGTATTTATACAATTGAGCTAAAGTTTTGTTAAGCTCCAGTTCGAGTAATAACAAATTGTTTATGCTTTCGTAGTAAATCGAGAGTTCAAGAATATACTCAATTAAAGTAATTTCGCCTTTATCGAGTGCTTTTTTTACTAATTGGGTATTATCGTATTTTTTTAAATTCTGACGATAGTCGATGGCCGTATATTGTAAATCGACGGCCTTAGTATGCAAAGCTTTGAGTTGGTTATAAAACTGTAGTTTACGATCGGCCTCTACTCCTTGCAAAGCAATGGTTTGAGCCCCGGCATATTTTACAGTATTTTTGTTTTCCCACAATGGAATACTAATGCCCAGCGATACACCCTGGAGCTTATCGTTCAATATTTTTTCGCTCATATACCCGGCTTTTAGCTTTGGCAAACTCAGGGCGCGATTGAGCTTTTCCTGGTTTTTACTGATGTCGGTTTCCTGCTTTAACCAGCCCAACAACGGGTTGCTTTGTTCGGCAGCAATATACCATTGTTCAAAATCTGCCGGTATAATTGATGATTGAATATATCCATCATAAAAATCAACCGGATTGCCTCCATTGAGGCGGGTTAATTCCGATAGAACAACATCTCTTTCAATTTCAAGCGATTCGAGTTCCTTCCTCAAATTCAACAGGTTTAATTGTGCTTTGTTATACTCCAGAATGTTTGTTTCACCAATTGCGAATTTCGATTGGATGGAAGTGGAAATTTGTTGCGCATAATCGAGTCGGGTCAATATTTCGGCCTTAAGAGCATTTATATACACCAAATCAAAACAAAAATATTTTACCTGCAGAAGTATATCTCTGTGCTGCTTCCGAAACTCCAGTTCAACCTGTTGGTTCCTGATATCCGAAATTTGATTTTGATATTTATAAACCGTTGGGAAATCGAATGTTTGACTAAAACTAAAATCTATTCGATTGCCCAAAGAGGATGGATCGCCCCACAAATAATGAAATTCGATTTCAGGATTATCGAGGTAAATACCGGTTTTGTTTCCAATCTTTTCGGCTTCTGCATGTTTCCTAAAAGCAATAAGCGTAGTATTGTTTTTCTCTATTTCGGATAAAACCCCATCGATTACATTTTGAGAAATAAGGCTTGCGCTCAAAACCATTGTTGCTATAAATACTAATATATGTTGTTTCATTTTGATTCAGATTTAATAATTCCGCGAACTTTTAAAGTACTATAAACTATTGGTATTATATATATATTGAGCAAAGTGGAGGTGAGTAATCCGCCTAATATCACCTTTGCCATCGGACTTTGTATTTCGGTACCCGACAGGTTGCCCTGAAGTGCTAATGGGATTAACGCAAGTGCAGCAGTTAATGCAGTCATCAAAATTGCGTTGAGCCGGTCGGAGGAGCCTTTAATTACAGTTTCGGTTAACGAACTGCTTTTGGGCTGCAATTTTTGATAATTGGAAATTAATAAAATACCATTGCGTGTTGCGATGCCAAAGAGCGTTATAAACCCAATAATTGCCGGAATGCTGAGTATTCCTGATGTGAAATATATTGAAAAAACTCCGCCAATAAGTGCCAATGGCAAATTGAGCAGGATGATGCCGGCGAGTATATAATTTTTAAATTCGCGGATAAGCAAAAGAAAAATAACCAGTATGGCAAGCAGCGAGGTAAGCATTAATGTACGCGAAGCTTTGGCCTCACTTTCAAATTGCCCGCCATATTCAACACGGTATCCTTCGGGCAAATCGACATTGCTCTTAATGTTTCTCTGAATATCGTGAACAACACCTCGTAAGTCGCGACCGGCAACATTGGCCGAAATAACTATTTTGCGCTGCACATTTTCTCTGCTTATAGAGCTGGGGCCTGAAACTGAAACAATGTTGGCCACTTGCTCTAATGGCACTTTTTTGCCATCGTGTGTGTCGATTAGTGCCGAACGTATTCCCTGGATAGTTTCGGTATAATCTTTATTAAACCGCAAAACCAATCCGAAGCTCCTTTGACCTTCATATATATCGGATAGTTTTTCGCCGCCAAATGCAAATTCTACAAATTGGTTAAACTGCCCAATGGTAATCCCGTAACTTGCCAACATATCGCGTTTAGCCCGTATTTGTATTTGAGGTATCTCGATTTGCTGATCGACATTTACATCAACCAGGCCTTCGATATCGACGATTGAGCTTTTTATCAGATTACCAATTTTAAACATCCTGTTCAAATCATTACCAAAAAGTTTTATGGCAATGTTGGCTCTTGTGCCCGACAGCATGTGGTCGATCCGGTGTCCGAGAGGTTGCCCCACCGTAAAAGCTATACCCGGTATTCGTGCTAATGTTTCACGAACATCAATTAGAAACTCTTCGCGGGTTCTTGCATCCAAAACAAAATTTATATCAATTTCAGCACTATTTGTAGTTTGCGAATGTTCATCCAGTTCGCCGCGACCTGTTCGGCGTGCAGTGCTCTCAATTTCGGTTATTGCCAGCATTTCTGTTTCCACGAGGTTGCCGAGGCGATTGCTCTCTTCGAGCGAAATACCCGGAGTGGTTACCACCGACAGCGTTAATGAACCTTCGTTGAACTCGGGCAGGAAACTTCGCCCCAATGTTGAAAAAACATAAACCGATGTAATGAATAAAACCAGCGTAACTGCAATCACTGCCTTTTTGTGATGCAAAGCCTGCGTTAGTGTTAGTTCATAAAAATGTTTCAACTTGCGCACCAGCCACTTTTCTTTTTTGTTTCGAGCAAGAAAATTGTTGTCGGCAAGCAGCATTTTCGACAACAATGGTGTTAACGTCATGGCTACAATTAGCGAAACAAATAGCGATACGATAAATGAAATTCCGAGAGGCTGCAACATACGCCCCTCCATACCCGAAAGAAAAAACAGCGGCAAAAATGCGACAATAATAATAAGTGTAGCATTAAGAATTGAAGCTCTGATTTCTTTTGATGCTTCATACACAACTATATAGGATGATTGTTGGGCGGCAATGGGCTTTTGTTGATTTTGCCGCAATCGTTTGTAAACATTTTCCACATCAATTATTGCATCGTCAACCAGCGAGCCTATGGCAATTGCCATACCTCCAAGGCTCATCGTATTGATGTTTAATCCAAGAACCTTCAAAACCAATATTGCCCCAAGTAATGATAATGGAATTGCCAATAAGGATATAAGTGTAGTTCGGAAACTTCCCAAAAAAACAAACAAGATTAGTATAACAAATATACCCCCCTCGAATAATGCTTTAAGTACATTATTAACAGAGGTTTGAATAAAATCGGCCTGACGAAAGATTTTTGTATCCACAACAATATCGGGGGGCAGAGTGGTTTTTAATACTTCCAGATTATCTTCAATCCGCTGTGTAACCTCAAGAGTGTTAGTATTTGGTTGTTTGGATATAGAGATAATTACAGCAGGTTTTGCGTTTTCGGAGGCATATCCCATTTTTACGGCACTGCCAATTTCCACATCCGCAACATCTCTCAGGCGAATAGGTTTTCCGTTTACCGATTTTATATACGAGTTGCCCAAATCGGTTAGGTTGTCGGTTCGGGCAATGCCCCGAACAACATATTCGTTGCCATATTGCCGTACCACTCCACCATTAGAGTTCGCGCTTATTCCTTTGCATACATTAGCAAGTTCCAACATGGAAACGTTATACCACAGCATTTTTTGAGGATTTGCTAAAACATGATACTGCTTATAATCTCCGCCAATAATCGTAACCTGCGACACACCACCGGTTGCCAAAATTAGCGGCTTAACGTTCCATTCGGCAATTGTACGCAAATCCATCATGCTTGTACTATCGGCCTGAAGGCCAATAAAAAATATTTCGCCCATTACACTGGATTGAGGTGCCAGTGTGGGCTGTTCAACACCTATTGGCATTTGCGTGGAAACGCTGATTAGTTTTTCGCTAACAATTTGGCGGGCTTTAAAAATATCGGTTCCCCAATCGAATTCTACCCAAACAAAAGAAAAACCTTGCGCAGAAACGGAGCGCACCCTGCGTACATCGGTTGCTCCGTTTACAGCAGTTTCTATAGGAAAAGTAACCAATCTTTCCACTTCTTCCGAAGCCATTCCGTGTGCATCAGTCATCACCACAACTGTTGGTGCGGTAAGGTCAGGAAATACATCTACATCCATATTTATGGCAGTTCTTGTTCCGATAACCACCAACGCAATTGAACACAGTAAAATGAAATACTTATTTTTTAGCGAAAATTTTATAATATTATTCAACATAACTGTACGGTTTAATGAACATGACCTGAATGAGCATCGAGTGTTCCGGTTGCCTGTGCCAGCTTAATTAGCACAGCACCCTTTGTAACAACCCTTTCGTTGTGTGCAATTCCATTCAGAATTTCAGTTTTTAATCCATCGGTAGCACCAGGACTTACTTCCCTTTTTTCGAAAAGCTCAGGTGTAATTTGCACAAAAACAAAATAATTGCCCAACTCCTCTATCAATGCCGAATTGGGTAAAATTAATGCCCGTTGGTTGGTTATGGTTTTTAAATATACATCAACAAAACAACCCGGTATAAAGCTCTTGTTATTATCGATTTGCAAATATACAGGAACCAGATAATTGTCGTGGTTTGTGTTTTGGCCATACGACAAGACTTTACCGTTCAATTGATCGAGAGTAAAAGTTTTGCTATCGAATTCGGAGCAAATATTTGCTGATTTAATCTGCCCTAAAATCGGCACATATTTTTGCTGAACATTGGCACGCAGGAGTAGTTTTTGGTTTTTGGCAATACGAACTAATGGTTGTCCCGGTTCAACATATTGTCCGTTTTCAACAAAAACATGAGCAATAAAGCCATCAAATACACTACGTACTTTTTGTCCGGATGAATTAAAATTCTCATTCAAATTATTATAAATAACCCTGGCGTTGTCATATTTATTTTTAACATCTAACAAATCCCTTTCCGATACAATTTTATCTTCGGCCAGCGTTTTCATCCGTTCGTAATCTGACTTTGCTTTTTCATAATTATTTTGTGCCTCCATAAAACGGACTGCAGAATTATCAACAGCAAAACCGCCGGTAGAGATAGAAAACAACATCTCTCCTTCCGATACATTTTCCCCTTCCAGAATATCATCTTTCAGGAATACTACAATGCCATTGGTCATTGCCGAAACCAAAATTTCATCGCCTTGTGCAGGAGTAACACGGGCTGTGGTTTTAATAACCTGACCAAAAGGTTCGGTTTTTGGCAAATTGGTTGCAAATTCAATTTTCCACGATTGTTCTTTCGTGAAAACTGTAGTATTCGTTTCGGAGATTGCAGTTTCGGCAGCCTGATGCATTGCTTCGTGTTCATCATCAAAAACCCTCACATCTGCAATGGCAATCCGAAATTTACCTCGTTTCGTGTTAATATCGAAAGTTAACTTACCGATTCCATTTTTTATGGGCTTAATATCAAAACTATAAATTCCGCTACGAACAGGGCTGTCAAGAGTTTGGGCCAAAATAATACCATCAACAATCAAACTAATTGTTACACTTCCGTTGTTCAAAGCATCGAAATCGGGCAGGGTAGAGAAGTGAGCCAAAACATTGGAACTCTTGTTAATGACAAAGGCATCAGCTTCAGCAAAAACCTCAAAGTTATTTGTGTAGGCGGTATATTGGATTTTTACTTCTTCGTGGTTGTGCCCATCGTGCGAATCATCTTTGGCATCATCATTATCACTATGTTGCCCGGCATTATCCAGCAATTCATCTTCATGATTATCTCCATTTTCGGCAGATTTTTC
>JAOZRY010000897.1:0-1233 GCA_029939965.1 Bacteroidales bacterium
TGCCTTTTACAGGGAGAGTGCCAACTTTTTTTGGGTGTAGCACTGTCCGCTTTGATGGCCTATGGCACTCATGATATGCGTTTGACGTCCCAATTCATCAATTGCATTGCACATGGTTTTTCCGTCAATGGCTAAGCTTTCATCAACTGAACCATATTCTTTATTCCATTTTTGCAAAGACAAATCCAGTTCCTCGGGGTTAACTTTCATGAGTACATTACGGATAGTGCTTTCACTGGGTATAATAAATTTCTTATTCCTGGAACGACAGCCAAACCGCAGGCGCGCTCTTGGGCTAAGATCTTGAATCCAATCAGCAATAGCCTTATAGCCACACATACCGCATAAAGTTGCAGCTGCAGCCATGGATAGAACAACTTCTATTCTGTGCATTCTTCCTTGCGCTCTTCGGGGGTCGGTAATCCCTTTAAAAAAATAGGGCAAAGATTTCATATGTTTGGCACTCAATTTCATCCTTGGGCCTCCTGTTTGATATCGTTTGTTTAATATTGAACTGGATAATATAGTGCGGGCACTACGCTGTACGGACTGAACAAACACCTTTTTGGGAATTTTTATAGTATCGCTGTATCCATCACGGATTCGTTGATACCCCTTGGTATAACCTGCAAAAATCCAATTGGAAGCCTTATAGATTGTTCCATTAAATCTTGTCGGATCAACAAAAGTTTCAAGTAACAACAAAGGATACCCAAATCGATCAACCCAATCTTGTTGTATCCTTTGCCGGCATAATGACAAGATCTTAGAAGCCAGATTTTTTTTATGGTGACCAGGCAAAATGAGAAAGCGGGAATTATTAGCAAGCAAGTTTAATCGATTATATTGGTGTCGAAAGTCCCAGCCTATCCACTGATCTCTTGCCTTACATTTCAAGGCTGCTGCTGAAAAAATCAACAAAGCCTGCCAATTGCTTTTATATGTTGCTATATACCAAATTGTATTTCCGATTTTTGGAAGTGCTCCAAGATAATGGTGAACCTGCATTTTTTTTTGAAAAAAAGATTCTTCTGAACGATAAACTGGTCGGACTATAATCTTTTGAAGATCCATGGCATATACCTCTGTAAATGTTAACTACATCGGCTTTATTGCATGTTTTTTGGCATTTGTCCAGATATTTATATAACTCATTAATATAATCATTAATATTCAATAGCGTGAAATCACCCTGGTTTACATGGCTTTGAGCTTTACTGCTCATAATTATGT
>JAOZRY010000897.1:1243-1639 GCA_029939965.1 Bacteroidales bacterium
GCCGGAACTTCTAATAAAAGGAGAGGCAAAAAACGGTCCTCAGGCTTTGGAACTTGTCAATGAACTTGGGCCTGATATTATTTTTCTGGATATTAACATGCCGGGCATGAACGGCATTCAGGTGGCAGAAAAAATATGCCAGAAATGCAGTATTATCTTTATCACTGCCTATGATGAATATGCCATTGAAGCATTTAACAATGAAGCCATTGACTATATTCTCAAACCTGTCCAGAAAGAGCGCCTTGTAAAATCTATCAATCGCTACAAAAAAAGAATCCTCGAACCTGCCAGTGATTCAAAAACTCTTGTTTCAGTTTTAAAGCAGATCGAGTATTCATTCCTGCATAATAATGAAACAGAATATCTTCAATGGATCAGGGCTCAGCATGGTGA
>JAOZRY010000220.1 GCA_029939965.1 Bacteroidales bacterium
GAATCATCATAGGCATCAAATAAGTTTTCAACATTATAAAACATAACCCGAAACGGACCGGATTTATCGGTAACACTTACCTGACCAACGATTTGTGGGAGTGGAAATACAAATAGCAAACCGATAAATGCTGTAAAACGAATTGCTCGCATCATTATAAAAGATATTGATTTGGTTTTGTCAAAAGTATGTAAAATTAGGGATAGAAAATTGGTGTTTTTTTTTCTAAACACTTTTTCATATCTACATTATTAAATATTTCTTTTCCATCCCAAACATTTATTCTACATTTGGCACAAATAAAAAATACTATTTGAAATGGAAAAGTACTTATCTTATTCTGGAATTATTGCCATAGTTCTTGTAATTGTTGCCATTGCCATTATGATGATTCCCATAGAGGGAGATGCCGGATTATTTTATACTCTTTCGGCTGTTATCACAGCTTTTGTGTTTACGCCACTATTTTTCGTAAACCACAAAAAAGTATATGATGCATATAAAGTTCCGTGTTACACTACGAGTGCTATCGTAACTTTTTTGTTGATGATTGGCAGCCTTTTGTCAGGTTTTACAGATATATTTGGAGAACCTAATTTTTATTCAGGGGCATTTTTGGCTCTTTGTTATTTGATTTCACTCCTGCTTTTTAAACCACCGGCAAAGCAAACAGTAATTATTTCGGCTGTGGTAATATTAATGATAGGCGCATTGCTTGCTGAGCATATTCAGCACGGAACTATTTAGTGTGCGCCAGAAAACACTGGTATCATCGTTACAATCAATTAGTTCAGGGGATTCCTAATCAGTTTTGGGTTTTGTTTTAAAAGTTCCTTTAACTCTTTCATCTCCAATGCTTCTTCATTTTTATACTCGCCAATTGCAGTACGACATAACGATGATAAGTATGCACCACTTTTTAATGCTTTCCCAAAATCGTTGGCAAGCGATCGTATATATGTACCCTTACTACATTTTACTTTAAAGAACACCTCAGGCATTTCAATTTTAATAATTTCAAATTCAAAAATATCCACAAGACGTTTACGCATTTTTACTTCCTTTTTCTTGCGGGCATATTCGTAAGCTTTCTTGCCGTTGATTTTTACAGCCGAAAAAATCGGTGGTTCCTGTTCAATTTTTCCGGTAAACAATTTAATGGTTTCTAAAATCAAATCATTGGTAATATGATCAGTGGGATATGTTGCATCAGATTCAGTTTCCAGATCGAAACTCGGTGTGGTTTTTCCCAGATAAAAACTACCTGTGTACTCCTTTTCCTGTGCCTGATAATTATTAATCTCTTTGGTTTTTTTGCCTGTACATACAATTACCAAACCGGTTGCCAAAGGGTCTAATGTTCCGGCGTGGCCTACTTTAATTTTTTTTATACCAAACTCATCTCTGATAAAAATTCGTAAACTGTTGACAATGTCAAAAGAAGTCCAGTTGATTTCTTTATTAATCAGAATAACCTCTCCGGCAAGAAAATCGGGGTTTTCAGGAATTGCGTTTTTATGGATCATACAACAAACAATGAGTATGAAATGGCAATAATTCCAACAATTGCACAATAGATTGCAAACCAGCTTAATTTGGCCTTTTTAACCAACGAAATCATCCATGTACAGGCCAATATTCCGGTAATAAATGCAGCAATAAAACCTACTGTAAGGGGTAATATCTGACCCGACTCAAAAGAAACTTCTCCTGACATTATATCTTTAGCCATAGCTCCGAGAATTAATGGAACTACCATAAGAAATGAGAATCTTGCAGCTTTGGAACGATCTATTTTTAATAAAACACTAATGGAAATTGTAGCACCCGACCGTGAAATACCTGGCATAATAGCAATGGCTTGTGCAATACCAATTATCAAAGAATCCCAATAACCTACACTTTTTTGACTTGTTTTTGCTCTATCGGCCAGTAATAACAAAATGGCTGTGATAATGAGCATGCTGCCCACGAGAAGCAACTGACCGCCAAATAACGACTCAATTTGTTCTTCAAGCAATACGCCTACAAGTGCTGCAGGAATCATCGAAATTACAATTTTCAGGGAAAATATGGTTTCATCATTCCACTTAAATTGAAATAACCCTCTGAATATATCGGCCACATCTTTGCGAAAAACAACCAATGTACTAATAGCTGTTGCCGCATGAAGCACAACGGTTAAAAGCATACTCTCCTCGGGCAAACTTGTATCGCCCAAAATAAACTTTGCCATTTCTAGATGTCCGCTACTGCTAACCGGTAAGAATTCGGTTAACCCCTGAATAATTCCCAATAAAAGTGCTTCTATCCAATTCATCTTTTAGTTTTGTTGGTTATCGGAACTTTTTGGTTTTTTCATGATCGAATAAATGCCGATCAGGTATCCAATCATTATGAGGATTGGTGATAAGGTAAGTCTCTGAAAATTGAACATACCATAGTTGAAAACATCCGGGTCATCGGAGCCCCCACCAATCATCAGTAAATAACCGACCAACAAAAATGCAAGCCCAATC
Source organism: Bacteroidales bacterium (assembly GCA_029939965.1). Taxonomy (GTDB): domain Bacteria; phylum Bacteroidota; class Bacteroidia; order Bacteroidales; family 4484-276; genus SABY01. The sequence goes on from JAOZRY010000220.1 coordinate 2,520, forward strand.
AACAACCATTTGTAGTTCTCTTTGTCGAAAGCATATTCTGAACGATCAGTTATTGCTTTGTTCGACTCTAAACCCGATATTTTTTTATCTGGTTTTGAATTTCTATTTTTTACTTTTTCGCGTTTCATAATTCAAAAAATATTTGAGGCAAAAGTATTAATATAAATCTTCTGATTTGGATTTTAGATATTTTTTAACAGCAAAGTAATTTGAGAGCCATGTAAGCAGTACCCCAAAAGCAATAAGTAAAACTCCTATTATTGTTAGCACCAGGTGATCATTCAAAACATCGAGCTCGGGTAATTTATGTTTTGTAATTATTAAAGTAACACCCAATAGTATGACGGAAATTATACCACCGATCAATCCCTGAAAAACTCCGCTTACAATAAATGGTTTTCGGATAAATTGCTGTGTAGCACCCACTAATAGCATACTTTTGATAAGCAGCCTTTTTGAATACAACGCCAAACGAATGGTATTGTAAATGAGTATGATTGAAATAATTAGCAGTAAACCACTAAAAATAAGAATTCCTGTACTGATATTGGAAATGTTTTTATCGATGAGATCGATTAGTAACTTTTGATATTCAACCTTTTGAACCATTTCATTTTGCATCAGTAGTGATTCGATATTCACCAGGCTGTCGCCAAAAGCATATTGCTCGTTTAAGAAAACTTCGAGTGTAGATGGAAGTGGATTATAGCCGATAAATTCAACAAAATCCTCCCCAAGCTCACTTCTGAGTTTTTCGGCAGCCTCATTCTTCGAAATGAATTTTGATGATTTCACAAAATTAAGTGTGTCTAATTGTAATTTGAACGAGTGTATTTCCGAATCAGGAACTTCATCTTTAATTACAATGGAAACCGCAATGTTTTCGCGAAACCAGGCAGATAGTTTATGTGTATGGAAAATCATTAACGCCACCAATCCCAGCATAAATAAAACCATGGTAATACTAAAAACGGATGTGCTATATGCTGTCCGGTATCTTCGCTGGTTATATTTTTCGTCGAAAGTTTTCATACAAATAAATAAATCAGACTAAAGTAAAAAAAAAGCATTATTCATAAATAAAAATTTTTTTATCCGATCCAAACACGAATACACATATTTAGTTATTTGATTATTATAAATAATATTTCTTAGTTTTGACCCCTAATTTTAAAAACCATAAAACATGAAAAAACTAATTTTATTATCTTCACTTCTCATTGGCTTGTTTGCTTTAACTACTATTTTAACATCATTCTCACCAAAAGGAGAAAATACGAATCGCGATAATACACCAGGTACAGTTACATTTTCGGTTTCCACACAATCAGAGGGTGGTGGATATGCTCCAAAACATGTGTTAGCCATTTGGGTTGAAAAAGACGGCGTATTTGTAAAAACCCGCAAAGCCATGGCCAATCAGCGTAAGCAATACCTCTATACCTGGAGAGCAGCATCGAACTATAATGTGGTTGATGCCATTACCGGTTCTACAATAAATTCGCACCAATCGCATACCATTGAGTGGGATTGTACCGATTTGGATGGTAACGTTGTTCCCGACGGAAACTACACAATGCTTATCGAGTTTACCGAAAAACATGCACAAGGGCCTTTATTTAGTATAGATTTTGAAAAAGGTGCTGAAGCCATAAACATCACCCCACCAAACGAACCTCATTTTATAAATATGGAATTTTCGTATGAGCCTGGAGTGGTTTTAACCGCTGACTTTACATCTGATATTCAAGAGGCATGTGTAACTGAAACCATTGTGTTTACTGATAATTCGACTGGAGCAACCACCTGGCAATGGAATTTTGGCGATAATGCCAATCCAGCCTCAGCTTCCACACAAGGTCCGCACGAGGTAATGTACAACTCAGCAGGTAGCAAAACTGTTTCACTTACCATCGATCAGGGCATAACACAAACTAAAACAGATTACATTACAATTACACCCAATGCAATTGCAGGTTACACTTATATCCAGGAAAACAACACTATTACTTTTACAAACACATCGCAAAATGCGGTTTCTTACCAATGGGACTTTGACGATGGAAATACGAGTACCGAAGAAAATCCGGTACACGAGTTTGAGGAAAATGGAAGTTATGATGTAACCCTATCAGCAGTAAGCGAGACGTGTGGTAACGACCTGTACACAGAAACAATATTAATTAATACGATTGGCATATCTGATTTGGAAACTATTACAGGTATTGAGGTTTATCCAAATCCAGGCAATGGAATTTTTAACATTACACCTTTGCAGAATCTTACTAATGCCAATGTTAAAATATTCGATGTTCAGGGCAAAATTGTTTTCTGCAATCAGTATGAATTTATTAGTTCGGGAACAATTGTTACAGGTGGTAACGATCAGTTACAACCGGGAATGTATTTCCTGAATGCAGTATCTGATGAGGGTAAATGGCAGAAAAAACTGTTGGTGAAGTAATACCTTAAATCCGCAAGAGTATTTCTACTTCAAAGCCTAACCCGGATTCAATTTATGATTTATGATTGAAACCACAAAGCGGGAAATTGACAACAAAATATTTAAACAAGTTAGAAAAGCCCACAATTTTGATGGGCTTTTTTTTGCAAAAATCCAATAATATCATAAGCATTAAATTTGATAAAAACCAGCCAATTCAAAAATGTATTAATTATAATTCTGATTTTATCAGGCATAGATTTATTATCTGTAGCTCAGGAAAATAAATCATTTATTGGCCTACAATCAGGCATTTCCATTCCCATAGGCGGGTATCGGGAGCAAAATCTTGGTGATGGTAGCTTTGCCTTATCTGGTTTTACGGTAGCCATTGAAGGAGCTTGGTTTTTTTCGAATAACTTTGGCGCAGGAATGTCAGCATCTCTTAATATGCACCCTGTGGAAGTGTCTTCACTTGGTCGGGCACGGATGAATGCTGATCCGTTTTTAAGTAATATAATCATCCGTTCGGAACCATACCGGATAATCACCATTATGCCTGGCATTTTTGCCCAAAAGGATATTGGAGTTAATTGGGCCGTTTCAGCAAAGTTTCTGGCCGGACTACTTTATGGACGCACACCGTATCAACTCTACAAACCTGATTATTATTTATTACCCAACACCTGGCAGGAAATTACTGCAGCTCATAACATGAAATTCTCCTGGCAGGCGGGTCTTGGAATAATCTATCATATTTCACCGTGCATCGGACTTACCCTGAATGGAGATGTATTGTACGACAAACTAAAATTTACTTTCCAAACTTCGACAGGAACACGTGTAGATGAAAAAACAATTGCGATGATAAATTTAGCACTAGGATTCAGGATTAGGTTGTAAAGCACAATTTTATGGTTCTACTGCGAATTTAGTGGGAAACACAAAAATGATTTAATGCTTCAATGATTTAATGCTTCAATGGTACAATG
>JAOZRY010000009.1 GCA_029939965.1 Bacteroidales bacterium
ATTATAAATTTCAACAATTCAAATGAAGCGGATGCCACCGCTTATTTAGGGAATTCACGAATGATGGCAATCCATCAGGAAGCTGAATCATGGGTAAAGCCAAGAGACTAAAGCGTCTGAGAAAAAGAAAAGAAGAGTTTCGAAGAAGCCTTTTCAGATAAATTCACCCATAACTTTATCAAAGAGATCAAAGAGTCTCTCATGTGGGACGAGATGGTCGAAGAATTCGGTGAGAAACGGGCATTGGAACTGTTAAAGGAGTGCAAGGCAGAAATCAAACTGGGACTGCTCCCAGGGATGGAACGAAACCAGGCATTGTACAAAAGATCTTCAAGGATCAGTTTAAGGCCTACCGCAAAACCCGTGTTCTGGGAAGACGGCAATTCCATACCGCAGGTAACAGCAGCAAATAAAAAGTATGCGAGAACTCACTCAGTAAAAATAATTGCTTAACGATTGCATGCACTCTGATCCCTCCTTAAAAACTGGATACTCTGTAAGCCTTTATCGGTAAATCATTACAGTCTCGAATTAGGACGGAAAAATATAAAGATAAGGTCAATCGTGAAATTTTTAATTTGTTTTGAGTTTGACAACAATAGCTGATGTGACTATATTGTAATTACATCAATCATAAAGGGGGAGGCAAATATGACTACTTTGATAAGAATTGGAAACTCTCAAGGAGTAAGGATCCCAAAAGCAATTATTGAACAGGCTCAATTAGAAGAAAAAGAATTGGTTTTTAAAATTAGTGATGACGGACTTTTAATTCAACCTTTGCAGAAACCAAGGAAAGGGTGGAAAAAGGAATTTGATAAAATTTTAAAAGCAAAAGGAGCTGATCAAATTGATCAGGAATGGTTAGATGCCCCGCTTACCGATAATGAGGATTGGGAATGGTAAAACAGAATATTCATAGATTCGACATTTGGTTAGTCCGATTGGATACAACAAAGGGCTCAGAGATCAAAAAAACAAGACCCTGTGTCATTATTTCACCTGATGAAATGTCCTCGCTAAGAACTGCTATAATTGCCCCAATGACATCTAAGGGATTCAACTTTCCAACTCGAATTCAATGCACCTTTCAAGGTAAAAAAGGTTTGATTCTATTGGACCAAATGCGAGCAGTTGATAAATCCAGATTAATTCAAAAACTTGGTATGATTTCTCAAAGTGCCCAAGCCAAGACAGTGAATTGTTTGCAAGAGCTTTTTGCACACTAAAAACGGACTCATTGATTTTCCTTCCCCCCGATAGTCTACAAAAATAGTTAAGTTAGTTGTTTGAAAAATGTTCAACAATCAACATGCACCGAATTTCACCGGTGATGTTGGTGTTGAACGCGGTGCCACACTTTTTCGGAAACTCTGTCGGGATGTATGGAATTTCAGTCCGTTGGATATGATTTTTCCCTTGGTATGTTGCATAAGGCAAAGAATAGAGGAAATCACCATCGAATCAAAAAACAATAAGACAATTCAATGTTCTGAGTGCAAGGCTGCCTGCGGCACTGAAGATCTACTCACCATCGACAACCGGCAAGTGTGCCGAATATGTCTTTTTGGGAATGGTTCTCCTGTTACCATCTACCCCATTGGAATTGTGAATAACAACCTTGAAAGAGACAACACCCGGTTCGGAAAAAAAGGGGCTGACACGGTTTCTAAAATCGAGCTGTTACCTTCCCAAAAACGATTCATGTCCGGGCTTGACCAAGAACCCGAGATAACAATAGTTTATTATTTGCATAAATCCCGTTCGGTTAAAACACTATTTAAGCGGGGGCTTGATGGCAAACGGGTCGGTATGTTTGCCTCCCGGACTCCGGACAGGCTCTCAAGGATCGGAATTCAGGATGTCAGTCTCCTGGATATCAGGGACACTATATTGTTTGTCAAAGGACTGGATGCCATCAACGGGACTCCAGTATTGGATATAAAATTAAAAATTTGCTTATGATTATATTGACTCCCCAACCCCTGGAAACAAACAATGAACAACCATCTGCCTGACCTTTCTCATTTTAAGCCCCATATCAGCCCTGAACAGGTGGAAACCTGTAAAAAATGGTTTCAATCCGTAGTTGACTCATATAAACATGGCAATGATATAGAAAATATTGTCTTGAAAGAGAGGCACACCAAACGAGTATACCAGGAAATTGTGTTCCTGGGAACAGAATTGGGACTTGGGGAAAAACAGCTTTGTCTGGCACAAGTCACCGCTTTGTTCCATGATATCGGTCGGTTTGAACAATATGCCCGGTACCAGACGTTCATGGACGGACAATCAGAAAACCACGCCATCCTGGGAGTCAAGGTTTTAAAAAAGATGAAGGGGCTAAACTTTCTGGGAAAATCATTAAAAAGTCTGGTATTTAGAATTATTCTCTACCATAACCGGGCTGTACTCCCGCCAAAAGAAACACCGGTCTGCCTCTTTTTTTCCAAGCTGTTGCGGGATGCGGACAAACTCGACATATGGCGTGTGGTCACTGATTATTACCGCCAAAAAGACAGGGGCCGGAATAAAACCATTGAACTGGACCTCCCGGACACACCTGGAATTTCCAAGAACGTTTCAAAGTGCATGATGAACCAGACCATAGTTGATATCAAGCAAATCAGTTCGTTGAACGATCTTAAATTACTGCAAATCGGATGGATATTTGACCTGAATTTCAGACCAGCGTTTAAGGCTGTCCAGTCCAGGCGTTATCTGGAAATGATTTTTGAAGCACTGCCACCATTAAAAGAAATTTGTCTGATCTCGAATATAGTTTTTACCTATCTTGAAAAACAAAATCGTAACAATAAACATGCACTGGATTTCACCAGTGATGTTCAACGTTTTCGGCGCACGGCGCCAGTCAGCACCGCATTATTCTCACAACGGAAAGGAAACGAATACTACAAATGAAAAAAAATATTGCAGTTTATATTGATCTTGAAAATATTGCAGGAATTTTAGATCTGGATGTCATGATCCAGGATATAATTATAGAAGAAAACAAAGAGGATTCGGAAGATTATGTTTTCGCTGTTAAGTTCGCTTGCGGGAACACTAACTCCATAACAAAGCTCAGAGATCAACTAATTAAACGGCATTGCAAATAAAATGAGACAATTAGATAAGTCTTTTAAAATTCGAAATACCCGTTATAAAAAAATGACCACTCTTGCAAAAGAGTTTGAAACCAAAGGCTGGCTTAAAACCAAAAAAAATAAAGATGGTCACCTTATGGTCACAGACTTAGAAGCAGATTGATGATCCATGCCCAGAACACATTTTCTACAAATGCACAAGCTGTGGCAAAGTAACAAAATTATAAAAACCATTATTAAAGATTTCCATTTGAGATCTCTACCACCGTTTAAACCCCGCCATTTGAAGGTTCCCCTTGACCTTGGCAAGATTATTACGATCATTGGTCCTCGCAGAGCTGGCAAAACATACTATCTTTTCCAGCTCATCGAAAGCCTGGAGAAGACTGGTATAAAAAGGGAACAGATTCTTTAGTTAAGCTTTATTCAATATCCATTAATGAAAGTACTATCGTCACAGGTAGTGAATATCAAAGATTAGCTCCTGAATACGAAAAAAGAGGAATCCAAATCATTCAGACACAGCTGTATAGATCCTATCAATGGGGAGCAGGTGCACGTTGTTTAGTCGGTGTCTTACACCGGGCCATGGGATAATTTGATTTTTCTATCAACTTTGGATATTACATATGATAATTACATTTTTTAATCATACGTTTACCAATGGATTAATGTAACCGACCAAGCGGAGCTATGCCGATTTTTTCAAAGCTCAGTCAAGATAGTTCCCATACCAAAATCAAAATTATCTTTTTGATTTTGGTGATAACTGGATATTTCAGATTAATATTACAAGCCATAAAGATAAAATGCTTAAATTCGAAGTTGCTTACCAGAGAGTAATTGAAGCAAAAATTAATATAGTACAGGTCACATGATCCAGTTTATGAAATACTGCATTGCAGGTGGAGTTGCAACATTAACGCATATTGTATTGTTTCATTTTATTGCCTGGAAAATATTTCCTGCATTGCAAAAGAGCGATGCTGCGGTAATTCTTTTTAATCTGCAGGTGACTCAGGTGGATGTGGTTACACGCTCTTTCAATTCCATGTTGTCAAACGGTATTACTTTTCTCTTTTCCAACCTGGTTGCCTATATTGCCAATATCTATTTTGTATTTGAATCCGGCAGACACAGTAAATTAGTTGAAATTAGTCTGTTCTATTTGGTGTCAGGCATCAGCATGATTATAGGTACAGGTATCATGGGGTTTCTTATTCGATTTTTCGGGATGCAAACAACAATTGCCTTTTCTGCAAATATTGTCACAGCCGTATTGATAAACTATTCCATACGCAAATTTTTTATTTTCAAGGGATAAACTTATCCATTTTTTTATCTAACAGATCTCATAACATAATAGCAATACTTTTGTATTTTCTGCAAAAATTGTGAGTATATTGCAGCATGCAGACAAGATGGCTTTTGTCGTATTGTTGTCAATTTTTAAAGCTGAATTTGAATCATTGGTAAAGGAGCAATATTAATTTAGTATGAAAAGAAAAAAAAATTTGGAACTGAGCCAATATTTAGATATCCTTGGTTATTTTCTTTGTATTATTCTTATTTTATATTTTTCAATGAGATGGGGTAGCGATTTCTTTGACCCTCTTTTGCAAAATGATGATACAAGGACTTCAACTTTTCCTTTCTGGGCAATGCACGATGATCTTTTTAAGGGTGATTATATTGCACAAGCAATGGAATCATTTAACCCATGGCTTATTAAAGTGTTGTATTATTGCTTGACTCTGAAGATCGATCTTTTAATAGTGACAAAAATCCTTCAGATATCTGCTATAGCCTGGGGGAGCTTCCACGTATTTCAAATCGGGAGAAGAAGAGCAGGTGGCCTCGGGGGATTATTTGCCCTCTATTTAGCTTTACATACATTGGAAATGTTATATGGGAGTGCAGGTGGCCTTCCACGCTCATTTGGAATGCCGGCTCTTCTTATGTGTATGGATGGTATTGACAGAAACAGCAGGATTCAAGCCGGTTCAGGTACCATATTAGGTTTTTCACTTTATCCTCCGGCAGGTCTTATTGCCCTTGTTACCTTCTCACTATGGTATTTATCAAGAGAATTAAAAAATAAGAAAAATCTTAGAAATATTCGTAAAGAGATAATATCCATATCAATTGTTACGATATTTTGTTTTATATCTTTAAGCCCCATGCTTTTTTCCGATCATAAGGAGATTGGAAGTTTATACTCCTTTGAACAGGCATCTTCCATGCCTGAATTCTATATGGGTGGCAGACAGTGTGTTGCACCCTTACCTACACTACAGGATGCGATAGCAAAAGTTTTAAGAACATTGGCTGAAACATCTGATGACAGCCCTGTACCATATATTAAACATTTTAATGACAATAATAAAAAAGTTGTATTCCTGTTATTTTTGTTTATTACTCCAATATTGGCTCTTTTTCAAATAACACGCTTTCCTTTTACTGCCTTGTACCTGGCAGTTGTTGGTATTATTTTATTTGGTATAGCAAAGCTTTTTGCATTTCAGCTATATTCACCTGATAGAATGATAAGATTTTCATTTGTGTGTGCTTATTTAGTATTAATATCCTCATCTTATACTGTAATCGGTGGGGAATTATATAGGGGCAATATGCGTAAAATAGCTGCATTTTTAGTTTGTGCAGCTTTTATAGGCTTTCAGGGTATAACTTTTAAAGGACCCATCGGTCTGACTGTGGATGCACACAAGGAAAGCCAATTGTTTCAGGTGCTTCAAAAACTTCCCAAAAATACACTTTTTGCAGGCCATCCGTTAAGAATGAACAATATACCCCTGTGGGGGAAACGATCCATACTTATAAGCTATGAGACAAGTCAGCCATGGTTTGATAAATCCTGGGAAAGAATGAAACAGAGGACTTATGATAATTTTGCAGCTTATTATGCTGACAAGAAAGATCCTTTAAAGGTTTTAGAACAAAAATACGGAGTGGATTATATGCTGATACATGAAGATGATATATCCTCGTCCTACATCTCACATTGTAAATATTTCAAGCCTTTTACAAAGCAGTTAGATAATTTATGTAAAAAGCCTTATGAGGATCTGATCTGGAGAAAAGCAACATCAGGATCAATAGAGGCCATTGCATCGGGGTATATGGTAATCAATCTTTCGAAGTTCCTTAAAGAACTGGAAAAAGTTGACAATTGAGTCTCAATATTTGTCATGGGAAATAAATTTTTATAAAGATTACATGCAAACCAGTGGTACAAGACAACCTGAATCTTCACTGGATATCAGGGCAAACAACCAGATGGATAATATGGGTTTTGGAATAATCCGAGTAATGGGGTTTTAATTTTCAGCAATGACAGGATCTTGATCAGATGTGCGGTATAGTAGCAATAATTAACAAAAATGGGAATGAGCCAGCTTTCAATTTACTAAAAAATATGGCAGATGTAATTTCTTATAGAGGACCTGATGATGAAGGTTGGTTCATAGAAAATAATGTTGGATTTTACCATAAAAGGCTTTCAATCATTGATTTGAAAACCGGTCACCAACCCATGTCATCAGAGAATTATACAATTATTTTTAATGGAGAAATTTATAACTACCTTGAACTGCGCAATGAGCTTATAAAGCGAGGGCATATATTTAAAACCACATCAGATACTGAAGTCATATTAAGAATGTATGAGCAATATGGCCTTGATTCAATAAGTGAATTAAACGGCATGTTTGCTTTTTTGATTTATGATAAGCAAAACAATAAAATAATTGCTGCCCGTGACCATTTTGGGATTAAACCTCTATATTTTTATAATGGTGAAAAGCAAATAATATTTGGATCTGAGATAAAAGCAATCCTGGCTCATCCCGACGTGAGAGCAGAGGTTGATTATACAATTTTAAATGAATATCTAACCTTTCAGTTTGTTTTAGGGAAAGATACTTTGTTTAAGAATATTTATAAGATAGAACCTGGAAACTATTTTGAAATAAATTTGAATACTTTTGAACTTAAAAATACGCAATACTGGGTACTTGATTTTTCCAATGATTTTTCTCATACCAGTGAATATTTCCAACATGAAATCAATCAATTATTACATGATACAGTTAGAATTCAGATGCGAAGTGATGTTAAAGTGGGTACCTATCTCAGTGGCGGAATTGATTCAAGCCTTGTAACCATACTTGCTTCAAAGTTGACAAATGAACCGATCTCTACCTTTTCCGGTGCTTTTAGAGAAGGAGAAGAGTTTAATGAAACTAAATATTCAAGACATATTGTTGATATATGCGGAGCAGTGGCACATGAAATTTATCCTACTGCAAAGGATTTCATGGATTACATGTCCAAACTCATATATCATCTTGACGAACCTGTAGCAGGGCCTGGCTTGTTCCCTCAATATATGGTTTCAAAGCTTGCTTCAGATAATGTCAAGGTGGTACTTGGCGGCCAGGGAGGAGATGAAATTTTTGGTGGATATGCGCGCTATTTAGTTGCTTATCTTGAACAGGCAATTAAAGGCAGTATCAATCAAACTACTGAAGAGGGTGAACATATAGTTTCTTTAAAAACTATTGTACCAAATCTTCCATTTATTAAAAATTATATCCCCATGATTAAAAATTTTTGGCGTGAAGGAGTCTTTGAGAGTATGGATAAAAGATATTTCCATCTCATTGACAGGCTGCACGGGAAGAGATCATATCTTACTGATGATTTTGCTGCCGGTTATGATTATGAAACAATATTCAATAAGTTCAGTGATCTGTTTAATAACCCAGATACACTTTCATACTATAATAAAATGACTCATTTCGATATGTTTGGCAGTCTGCCGGCATTATTGCAGGTAGAAGACAGAGTAAGCATGGCAGCATCAATTGAATCAAGGGTACCTTTGCTGGATAAAAGAATAGTGAATCTTGTGGCAAGTATGCCTCCTTCAATGAAATTTAAAGGCGGAGAGCTCAAATATCTTCTAAAACAATCGGTTGGTCACCTTTTGCCTGAAAAGATAATTCAGCGCAGAGATAAAATGGGGTTTCCGGTTCCATTGCATATCTGGGCAAAAAAAGAGGCTAAGGGTTTTATTTCAGATATTTTACTGTCGAAAAAATGTAAGGAAAGAAACATATTCAATCTTCAAAAAATCAAAGAAATAATTTCTTCTGAATGTCCATTTGACAGAAATCTTTGGGGCATGCTCAGCTTGGAAATCTGGTTTAATACATTTATTGATAAAAATTAAGAATTAAAAATGATAATACAATTAAACAAAAATAGTTCATTTGAATGGAAAGTTGAGAAGATAGGAGTTGTAGGCCCTGGAATTGTTGGTATGCCAATGGCTGCATTGCTTGCAGATGCAAGGATAAAAATTGGAACAGATCAACCGGCAAGAGTTTGTGTTGTTCAAAGAAATTCAAAAAACTCAGGATGGAAAGTTGAAGCTATAAACAGTGGAAAATCTGTTATTGGCGGGATTGAGCCGGGATTAGATAACCTGACGTATGAGGTGGTAAAAGACGGTTTACTAAGTGCAAGCTGGGATTTCAATACATTGTCTGATGCAGATATTATTTTGATTTGTATTCAGACAGATAAGGCGGGTTTTGCTCCTGATTATGGTCCGCTTTTTGGTGGTTTGACAAGTTTGGCAAAAGCACTTCAAAAAAAAAATAAAGATAAGATCCCATTAATTATTTTTGAATCAACTTTGGCTCCATCATCAATGGCTACAAAAATAAAGGATCATTTTATCAAATTTGATTTGATTGAAGGGAAAGATATTTTATTGGGCAACAGCCCTAATCGCGTGATGCCGGGAAGATTGGTTGAGCGTGTCACTGAGTCAGATAAGCTTGTGGCAGGTTTGCATCCTAAAACACCTGAAATGATACATCATATTTATAAACATATTGTAACAAGAGGGAGTTGTTATTTAACCAACAGCATGACTGCTGAAGTTGTCAAAACATTGGAAAATGCCTACAGGGATGTTAGGATTGCTTTTTCTTCCGAACTTGCCTGTTATTGTGATAAACACAATATTAATTTTTATCACCTGCGCGATGAAATCAATAAAAAGCTGCTTCAGGCAGATGAAGCTTCTAATGATCCCAATGCTGTTCCAAAAGGAGGCATATTGATCCCAATGGTTGGAGTAGGTGGTCATTGCCTTCCAAAAGATGGAATTTTGCTATGGTGGAGACTGATTGAGAACCAGTTTGATACATCCAACAGCCTGATTATTAATTCCAGGAATATAAATGATGAATCTGTGAAAGAGACAATTAATTTGTTTGAGAGAAGTTTTGAAAAAATCGATAAAAAGAAAATTGCTGTTTTAGGAACAGCTTACAGATTTAATTCAGAAGATACCCGGAATTCACCATCTATTCAGCTTGCTGTACAATTGCTGGAAAAAGGCTGCGATGTAATACTTCATGACCCTTATGTGCAAGAGGATGATCAGAATTTACAACTATTTAATGTGGCAAAAATCTTTACAAGGGATTTAATTGAGGCAATAAGAGATGTTGACTATATATTTTTAGGGACAGCGCATAAAATTTACTTTGATAAATTTAATACTATTATTTCAGGAGCAATAAAACTTAAAGGTATTCTGGATGCCTGTAACATTTACAAGCCAGATCAATTTACAAAGTTAAATGTTGGATATGCAGGTATTGGAAGAGGTCACACGATGCCATCTAAAGAATTTATTGATTTTGTATCTAAGTCATTTAACATTATGGAAACAGGTGTTGCCAACGAAGTCCAGATGATTTGTAATTTTTTGAATGATAATTTTGTTGATACAGATTTTAATAAAATTAATTTTAAAGATGTTCAGAAACTTGCAGCAAGCTGTTCAACCGGATGTATGATTGTCAATCCCGGTGCTATAGATAAATTGTTAGATTATAAAGGTTTTAAGTTCAGGCTGGTAAAAAATGCATTTGAAAGTTATAAATTATTTGTATAATACCTGTAAAATTTTTTGGCAATTATGGAGTAAAACTCTGTTTGTATGAAAAAAAAGAAAATCATATCAATTGTTGGTGCAAGGCCTCAGTTTGTTAAGCTTGCACCACTTTCGGAAAAACTGACTCTTTTTCATGATGAAATCATTGTTCATACAGGACAGCATTATGATTATACAATGTCTGATTTATTTTTCAAAGAGTTGAAAATAAATCAGCCAAAATATAACTTGAACATTGGATCAGGTGGTCATGGTGCACAAATGGGGAAAATGCTTATTGAAATAGAAAAGGTTTTAGAAATAGAAAAGCCAGATTTGCTGATTGTTTTTGGAGATACAAATTCTACACTTGCAGGGTCACTGGCAGCATCTAAAATGAATATTCCAACAGTTCACATTGAGGCCGGGCTAAGAAGTTATAACCGCTCAATGCCTGAAGAAATAAACAGGATAGCAACTGATCATGTTTCAAACTATCTTTTTGCACCGACACAGAATGCATTTAATAACTTGGCAATAGAAAACCTTGGTGACAAATCCTATCTTACAGGGGATATTATGGTTGATATGGTTTCAAGGAATATTTCCATTGCAAACAATAAATCAAATATTCAAAATAAATTATCAATTAAAGATAATCAATATTATCTGTTAACCCTGCACCGCCCCTGCAATGTCGATGACCCTCAATTCTTAAGAAATATTTTACAAAAGATCAATTTATTAGATGCCAAAGTTGTTTTTCCTGTTCATCCCAGAACAAGAAAAATTATTACAAAAAACAGAATTGTAATTGGGAACAATATCAAAGTTAGCGAGCCAACTGGATATTTTGATTTTCTTTTGCTTCAATCTAAAGCAAAGAAGATCTTAACAGATTCAGGAGGTATACAGAAAGAAGCATATATTCTTAAAAAGCCATGTATTACATTGAGATCAGAAACAGAATGGATTGAAACCATTGAAGATGGTTGGAATTTATTATTGAAACCTGAAAAAAAATTAGATATTGAAAAGATTGTAAATTTTAATCCCACTAATGAACAATCAAACATTTTTGGAGAAAATAATACAGATAAAATGGTTGATATTATCAATGACATTTAGAAACCTTTGAGTAATGTTCAATTTTGTTTTAGTGCAAGGAAGATGAGAATTCATAAATAATTGTATATAAAGGTGTTTAGCTGATATATGAAAAAGAAAGCAGCAATAATCGGTGGTGGTATAATGGGAATGACCATTGCCATACATTTGGCAGAAAAAAATTATGATGTAAGTATATATGAAGCTTCAGAAAGCCTTGGAGGGTTAGCAGGTGCATGGCAGCAGGACAGTATTATCTGGGATAAATTTTATCATGTTGTTTTGCTTTCTGATTTATTTACAAGAGAAATTATCAAAGAGATAGGGCTTGATGAAGAGTTAAACTGGGTGGAAACCAAAACAGGTTTTTATTCAGGAGAAAAACTCTATTCCATGTCAAACCTTTTTGAATTTTTTAAATTTCCTCCAATAAATTTAATTGATAAATTTCGCTTGGGACTAACAATATTTGCTGCTTCCAAAATTAAAAACTGGAAAAAACTTGAAAATATAAAGGTTGAAAAATGGCTTGAAAAATGGTCAGGGAGAAATACTTTTGAAAAAATATGGTTGCCTCTGTTAAAGGCAAAACTTGGAGAAAATTATAAAGATACTTCTGCAGCATTCATCTGGGCAACCATCCAGAGAATGTATGCTGCCCGCAGAACAGGGTTAAAAAAAGAGATGTTTGGTTATGTTTCAGGCGGCTATGCAAATATTGTTGAAAAATTTCAGAAATATCTTGAATCTAAAGAGATAAAAATTCATACCTGTTATATGGCTCAAAAAATTGAAAAAAAGAGAGATGGTTTTGCAATTAGTTTTGAAAACGGTATAACTCAAAAATTTGAATATGTAGTCAGCACAATTCCATCTTCGATTTCTGCTAGAATAATTCAAGGATTAAAAGAAGATGAGAAAAAAAGGCTAAATAGTATTCAATACCTTGGAGTAGTGTGTACTTCTGTTTTACTAAAACACCAGTTGTCACCTTATTATGTTACCAATATAACAGATGATGCCCCTTTCACCGGTATAATTGAAATGGGTGCTTTAGTGGATAAAAAGTTTTTTAATGATAAGACTTTGATCTATCTTCCAAAATATATAAAAGCAGATGATCAGTTTTATGAAAAATCAAATAGTGAGATAGAGGATATTTTTCTATCCAAATTAAAAGCAATGTATCCTAAAATTAGTGATGATGATATTTCATCGGTAAAAACAGCCAGGGAAGCCAGAGTATTTGCCCTGCCGACATTAGGCTACTCTGAAAGTTTAAGCTCAATGAAAACAAGTCTGGATGGATTGTTTATTGTAAACTCATCATATATAACCAATAGTACCTTAAATGTTAATGATACTGTAAAATTAGCACAGGAGGCTGTAAAAAAGTATTTTTAGATTAAGAGTTGTTCGCAAAATTTTGAGTCTGAAAGTTTAATTATAAATATATATTTAGCAGGTTTGATACATGAAAAAAAAACCACTTGCCAGCATTTCCCTGGACCTTGACAATCAGTGGTCTTACATGAAAATACATGGAGATGAAGGGTGGGAGCAATACCCTTCATACCTTGATATTTTTGTTCCATATATTTTGGATCTCTTAGATGAATTAAACCTTAAGATAACTTTTTTCATTGTAGGACGTGATGCAGCAGATGAGAGGAACTTTCCCTATCTTAGAATGATCACAGAAAGGGGACATGAAACAGGCAATCACTCTTACTATCATGAATCCTGGCTTCAAAAATATTCAAAAAAACAGCTTGAAGAAGAGATAGATCAGACTATAACTGCCATTAAAAAAGCAACAGGACAAAAACCAAGAGGATTCAGGGGGCCTGGATTCAGTTGGAGCATGGAATTGCTGGAAGTTTTAGCAGAAAGGGGATATCTTTATGATGCTTCTACACTGCCGACCTATATTGGCCCATTAGCCAGAATGTACTACTTCTGGAAATCAGATTTATCAAAGGAAGAAAAAAAAGAGAGGGGTGAGTTGTTTGGAACCTGTAAAGATGGTTTAAGAAAAATAAAGCCATACTATCACTATTTATCCAATGGGAAAAAGATTCTTGAGATTCCTGTCACTACCATGCCAGTCTTTAAAATTCCATTTCATTTCAGTTATTTACTTTTTTTAAGTGGTATATCAAAAACACTCATGAAATTTTATTTATGGTTTGCCATTTTGATGTGCAGACTTACCAGGACAAGACCCAGTTTTTTACTTCATCCTTTAGATGTAATAGGTGGGGATCAAATTACCCAGCTTGCCTTTTTCCCTGGCATGGATATAAAAAGTGAAAATAAAGTAAAAGTATTAAGATATGTTATAAAAAAGCTCCAAAAATATTATGATATAGGATTTATGAGTAAACATGCACAAAATTATGACACTCTATAAGTATGGGGAAAAATAGTAAAATGGAAAATAGACATTTTGTATCCCTTGTTATACCGGCTTATAATGAGGAAGCAATTCTTGAAAAGAATATCAGAGTTGTTACAGGCTATATGCAAGATCTTAATAAGTATGATTGGGAAATTATTCTGGTCAATGATGGCAGCGTTGATAAGACACCTGAAATTGCAGCTAAAATTGAAACTGAAATAAAAGAAATAAGGGTGATACATCATCCTATCAATTTAAATCTTGGAAGAGCATTGCAGACGGGATTCAGGCATGCAAAAGGAGAAATAATAGTTGTCCTTGATCTGGATTTGAGTTACTCAGTCGATCATATTGAAACACTTGTTGATAAGCAGATAGAAACAGGGGCCGATGTAGTAAATGCATCCTGTTATATGAAGGGTGGTAAAGTTTCTAATGTGCCTTTTCAAAGAGCTTTAATGAGCCGTGTAGTGAACCGGTTTATGAGAATGGCAGCCCAGGAAAGATATTATACTTTTACAGGAATGGTCAGAGCATATAAAACCAGTTTTATTCGTAATGTAAATCTTAAAACAAAAGATTATGAAATTAATCCTGAAGTAATGTACAAAGCCATGATCCTGAGAGCAAGAATTGAAGAGATTCCTGCCCATTTAAACTGGGATGAACAAAAAAAAGTTGGTGATAAGAGAACTTCAAGTATAAGAGTATTGAAAGGTATTTTTGCAGGTTTAATGTCAGGTTTTATTTTCCGTCCTTATATATTTTTTTTAGGAACAGGCATGATTCTTTCTGTTATTTCACTATACATACTGTGCTGGATAGGTATTCACACATTTCAGATAATGCCGGATATTAATATAGCAAATCATTTTTTTGATGACAGGTTTTCTGTAGCAGTTGCTGAAGTCTTTAAGGAGAGACCACATTCATTCCTGGTTGGAGGATTCACTTTTATGATAGCAGTACAATTTTTAAGTTTGGGGTTTATATCACTTCAGAGCAAAAGATATTTTGAGGAAATATTTCATATTAACACCAGGATTTTAAAGAAGATTAATTAGCATTTCCACCCTTTATCCAGAGCTTTACATGGTTTTAAAGCCATTTTATTAACCATGTTTACAAAGTTGAAATCCGGCCTATCAAGTTCCCATGGCGTATGACCTACGTCATATTTTTCATTAAAAATATCTTTTTTAGACATACTCTTAAACAGTGAAAACAATTGGAAACCTTTTTTGAAGAGAACAGATATGGAGCATAAAAAGATTGTTGTCCAGCACGTTGACTGGCTGAATCCCATGAAAGCTTTTGCACTGCTGGCTGTAATGCTCAACCATTTTGTCGAGGAGTTTGTCCGTGGTTCATGGTTTACTAATCCTAAAGCCGACTGGCCTGGTCTGGCAGAACGTCTCAGTAACATTTTTCCCCACCAATATCCATTTCCCATCTCCTTTGTACAATTTATGGGATGGCTTGGAGACAGCGGTCCTGGAGTTTTTATTCTGGCCAGTGGTTTTGGACTTACATGGGCAGCATTACATAGGAATAGACACAATCTGGAAATAAAAGAGTTTTATCGCAAACGGCTTTTGCGCATCTTTCCTCTCTATATAACAATTCATATATTGATTTTAGCCTGTTCACTTATAATTCCAGGTTCCAAATACTCTCTTGCTTCTCCACATATGCTTCTAAGCCTTATGGGTCTACGTTTTACAGATTCTCTATTTTCTTCTATCAATCCATCCTGGTGGTTTATATGGCTCATACTGCAGCTTTATTTTATTTTTCCACTGCTTTTTATGGCATTAAAAAATTGCGGGCTCAAATATTTTCTCTTAATTACCCTGCTGTTTACATTTGCCTCACGTTTTTTTGGTCTTGCAGATATACGCTATTCTCAAAGTCTCTATTACTGGATGACAGGGATATTTTTCGGGACAAGGCTTGCTGAATTTGCAGTGGGCATGGCATTGGCATCTTTGCTGTTTGAAAAAGGCCAAACTCAATTAAGTGCCTTCTTTGGTTTGAAAAGGATATTGTGCCTGTCCTGGGCAACATATATACTTGGTCTTATCAGTTCATTTTTCTGGTACACTACCATAATTTCCAATTTACTGGTTACTATGGGTTTAAGTGGGCTTTTTTATTGTCTGTGGGAAAGCCTGGTGAAAAAAGACAAATTATCTGTCACAATAATCACATGGACTGGTATTAACTCATATGCAATCTATCTGCTTCACCAGACACCGCTTAAGTGGACAAATGTTTTTTATGATGATATTCCACATCTGGTTGCAGCAATTATCGTTCTTATCATATCATTTCCTGCAGGATGGCTGATTAATCTTTTTGTAAATTTCTTTTTGAAAAAAAGGAAAGGCTTTTTAAAGATTTTTCCCACCCGTCTTATAACGTGGACAGTTTCCACAGGTGTGCTCCTGGCAGAACCACTATTTGCTGATTTAATAGAACCAAGGCTGTTTGCTTTAATTTTAGGCGCAGCTGTTGCATTACTTTTGTTTTCCGAATTTTCAAATAATCATAAAACATTGAAGTGTGAATTTGGACTGCGCTGGGCTGCAATAGCTACTGCGTTTCTTCTGTTATTTGCTTTTCCGGATCATGGTTTGCTGGCAACATCTATTGGAGTAGTTTTCGCTGCTATTGCTTTACTATTGCATTTATTGATTCCTTCCAGGATAAAAACAGTGACAATTGCAGTTATTTTGTCTGTCAGCTTAATAGTGATTATAGAACTTGGGCTACGTCAATATCTGCCCCTTGAAACATACAGGTGGGGAGAATATCCGGCACTGCAGCCTCATCCTACCAGAATTTACGGCCTTATACCCAATAAGACAACCAGGCTTCATTACAATAATTACGATTATATATTGAAGACAAACTCCCTTGGGCTGGCAGCTCCTGAACTTTTATCTGAGAAACCATCACCGGGTACAACACGTATTCTTGTTGTGGGAGATGCGTTTTCAATGCCAGAAGGGGTGGAATACGAAAATGCCTATCCAGCACTGCTGGAAACAATACTTAATAAAACAACAGACAATAAAAAAGTGGAAGTAATCAATGGTGGTGTAACCGGTTACGGCCCTGTGGAACAGAATGTGCAGATCAAAGAGCTGGTCCCCCAATTAAAACCCCATATTGTTGTTTATCAATTTTTTATAAATGAATTTCAAGAAGCCCATATTGCACCAGAAACCAGACATCAAAATATTGGTTTTACAACCCTGCCTTTTAGACAGCAAATCTTAAGTCAGTCTCAAATCAAGGAGTATTTATACATATTTCGTAACAAATTTGCTGGAATGATAAAAAATAAGCCTTCGCAAAAACGTTATTGGAAAGCACTTCTTCCATTTTATGAAAAAGAGAACAACGAATACTATGAACAGAGCAAACTTGATATTGTAGAAAACTATTTAATGCAGATGAGTGATGTCTGCAAACAAAACAGAGCAAAAATGGTGATATATTTTGTTCCTGCCGCAATTGCTGTCTCTAAACCGGAGTATATCTCATATTATCCATGGAATCAGGATGTTCTAGACAGGTCACGATTTGATTTCAATCTTCCTTTTCAACATTTACAGAAAATGGGCAAAGATTTAGATATCCCTGTTGTTGATCTTACACCGGAATTAAAGAAATATCATGACCAGCCAGTCTATTTCCCTGGCTCATGGCACTGGAATGCAAAAGGTCATAAAGTTGCAGCAAAATCTATTGCAGACGATCTTAGGCAGCGAGGTGCCCTTGAACAATAAAAAGTGGACTTTGAAAGGAGAAGGATAATCCAAAGGCATATCACGAAAAGATTCAAAGGAAATCCTATCATTATGCAGTTTATTGATTTAAAATCACAACAAAGTAAAATTAAAGATAAAATAGATGATCGAATCCAGACTGTCCTGAATCATGGTAAATATATTATGGGCCCTGAAGTTAAGGAGCTGGAAAACAAACTGGCATCATTTGTTGGAGCTAAACACTGTATAACCTGTGCATCCGGTACAGATGCGCTGCTTATGCCGCTGATAGCGTGGAATTTAAAACCGGGAGATGCCGTGTTGACAACGCCGTTTACATTTATCGCCTCTGCTGAAGTGATTCAACTGCTTGGAGCTACACCTGTATTTGTTGATATAGATCCAAAAACATTTAATATTGATCCAGTTGATCTGGAAAAAAAAGCAGAACATCTCCATAAAGAAGGACGATTTAGGCTCAAAGCTTGTATTCCTGTTGATTTATTTGGTCTTCCTGCTGATTACACTGCAATTGAAGCTGTTGCTCATAAATATGATTTCAGGATTCTTGAAGATGGCGCACAGGGATTGGGGGGGGATATAAATGGTCAGAAAGCATGCAGTTTTGGTGATGCAGCATCTACATCATTTTTTCCTGCAAAGCCTCTGGGGTGTTATGGGGATGGCGGAGCTGTATTTACAGAGAGTGATGATTTGGCTGAAAAACTGATATCCATACGTGTACATGGTAAGGGCGGGCATAAGTATGATAATGTTCGAATCGGGATTAATGGACGGTTGGATACACTGCAGGCAGCAATTTTGCTGGAAAAACTGGAGATATTCAGTGATGAAATTAAGCAGAGGAATATGGCTGCAGGTCTCTATTCAAAATATTTGAAACAGGTTGTAGTTCCGTTTGTACCAGACAGATATACATCAGTATGGGCACAGTATTCAGTTCTGGCAGAATCAAAAGAGCATAGAGACCAGTTGCAGGCCCGGTTGAAAGAAAACAGTATTCCTTCTGCGGTTTACTATCCCAGAGCATTACATTTGCAAACAGCCTTTAGTAATTTAAACTATAAGGAAGGCGACTTCCCTGTTTCCGAAGATATCAGCCAAAAAATTTTTAGTTTACCTATGCATCCATATTTAAAAAAGGATGATATCAAACAAATCTGTCAAATTATTGATCAATAATCAAAAAAGGCAATATGATGAATAATAAATCCAATATCTGCGTTGTCGGGGCAGGTCGATGGGGTATGAACCATGTAAGAACTTTGACAAGCATGAATAGTCTTGGCGGTGTTGTGGAATTTAACGAAACGCAGATTAAGATGGTTAAAACATTGGCTCCCGATGTTCCAGTCTTTAAAACACTGGAAGAAGCTTTAGAGCAGAACTTTGAAGGATATACGATTGCTACGCCTCCCAGTACCCATCATTCTCTGGCAAAAACCATCATGGAAGCAAGTCGTCATGTAATGACAGAAAAACCTCTGACTTTGACTGTTGAAGAAGCTGAGGATCTGTATAAGATATCTCAGGTGAATAAGGTAAATCTGATGGTAGGGCATGTAATGCTGTTTCATCCTGCTTTTATGAAGATCAAGGAGATGATAGACAAAGGCATGTTAGGCAAACTGCAGTATATGTATTCCAATAGATTGAATATGGGTACACTGCGTACAGAAGAGAATGTCTTCTGGAGTTTTGCTCCCCATGATATTGCTCTGTTTGAATGGTTTGCCGGAGCTTCTCCAACATATATTCAGGCTTCGGGCAGTGATTTTATTACCTCCGGCGTTCATGATACCACTATAACATCTCTAAAATATCCAAATCACATTTCGGGACATATTTTTGTAAGCTGGCTTCATCCATTTAAAGAGCACCGCTTTGTAATTATCGGTGATAAAGGTATGCTGTGTTTTGAAGACAACAAAGACGGCAAACCTCTTATGTTTTATGATAAACATGTAGAGATGGAGAATAATATGCCGATTTCGAAAAACGGCATCACCAGACACATCGAATACGACAGCGGAATGCCTTTAACACAAGAACTGCAGTACTTTATAGACCATTGCAACGGAACACCACTTGAAAAAGCTGATGCCGCTTCTGCGGTTGAAACTATTAAAGTACTGGCGCAGGTTTCAGAGCAGCTAACTTAAATCAGAGGAATTATAAATGAATAAAGAATACTTTGTCCATGAAACATCTTATATTGATGACAACGTTCAAATTGGCAACGGAACTAAAATATGGCATTTTTCTCATATTCAGTCAGGTTCACAGATTGGTGAGGGTTGCGTATTCGGGCAGAACGTCAATGTTGGAAATAATGTAACAATTGGCAATAAATGTAAAGTACAGAACAATGTTGCTATATACGAAGGAGTGGAACTGGAAGATTTTGTTTTCTGTGGTCCATCCATGGTGTTCACTAATATCAAACTGCCACGGGCGGAATTCCCACAGAGAGGAAGTAAATTCTACCTGAAAACCCTGTTAAAAAAATCAGCTTCCATAGGTGCAAATGCAACCATTGTCTGCGGTGTTACCATTGGGGAATATGCCCTTATCGGTTCCGGCGCAGTTGTAACAAAAGATGTCCCTCCCTTTGCTCTTGTGGTCGGCAATCCAGGTAAAATCATCGGCTGGGTGGATAAAAAGGGCAACAGATTAGAATTTGATACTGAAGGTTTAAGTCTCTGCAAACAATATCAGCTAACAGATGGAGTCAGGCTTGATTTATTGTAGTTATTGGAGGGATACCGGATACGGCTACCGGGGTCACCCATCAGGTTCAAGGTCAATGGAATAAATGTTTCAGCAGAGGGTTGCGGAGTGTAGAGACCACAAAAAATCTCGTAACGGAGCAACCCGGCCATGTTTCCAGACCCCTGTCCGCTTATGCGGACCCAGAAAATCTTTGGTTCCATGCCGTGTCCAATACTTGTAATGACTTCATTACAGACTTTATGGTTTTTAGCCAACCCTTGCTGGTTCACGTCATGGGCAGTAGAAAAAGAAAATCAAGGACGGAACGGCTGCCAATCAGACTTGGTGGTTTAACTCATATTATGTGCTGCAACACATAAGATGCGGGAAAACCGCACGTCCGGGACTGTGCGGGGGCGCTGGGTAACCAGCGTTCCTACCGTGAGAGACGTCTATCGAAACACAATATAAGTGTAAAAAGAGAGTGCCTGATCTAATACGCAGGATAAACACATTCTGAGATTTTTGTAAAACACACTTTACAATTTG
>JAOZRY010000221.1 GCA_029939965.1 Bacteroidales bacterium
AAGGAGACAAGGAGACAATGCGATAAGGAGAGAATGCGATAATGCGATAAGGAGATAATGCGATAAGGAGACAATGCGATAAGGAGACAATGTGACAAGGAGAGAATGCGATAATGCAACAAGGAGACAATGCGATAAGGAGACAATGCAATAAGGAGAGAATCATTGAATCATTGAATCATTGTACCATTAAATCATTGTACCATTGAAGCATTTTTGTGTGTTCTACTAAATTTGCATTAGAACCATATTGTTATTCTATAATCCAAATCAAATTTCTACCCTCTAACATCTACCCTCTAACATCTACCTTCTCCCCTCTCCCCTCTCTCTTCTCCCATCTACTCCCCAATACAAAATAAATGCTTATATCCTCTGATGTAAATTCGGCCATTAGAAAATGCCGGGGTGCAAACAGAGCCTTCGCCTAAAGGCATTTCGCCAATGGATTCGTAAGTTTTGTCGGCTTTAAAAATGTGCATAATTCCCTGCATGTCGATAAGGTAAACTTTACCTTCGGCAATAATCGGCGAGGCGTAAATGGAGTTGTCGAATTCGGCTTCCCAATGTTTTTGGCCCGATTGGGCGTTGTAGCAGGCAATAACGCCATAGCTTGTAGGCACAATTAAATATTTATCGGTGGCCACCGGGCAGGGAACATCGGAGAGGTAATCGTAATCTTCCCAAACTACTTTGGGCTGGTCGCCGGATTTAATTCCCACAAGGCTGGCATACTCATTAAGTGCGAAAATCATTTCTCCACCCACAGCCACCGAAGGGCCTACCTCGCCCGACAGGCATTTGATCTGCCAGATTTCATGGCCGGTTTTGGGATTGTAGGAAATTACCAAAGGATCGGCGGCCAAAATTAGTTGCGGGCCTTGTGCAGTTGCGGCAATAACCGGGGATGCCCACGAGATTTTTACATTACGATTTGTTTCCCAAACTGTTTTGCCGGTTTCGGTTGAAAGAGCCATTACTTTGGCCACATTGCGTTGATCCCATTGGATTATCACTTTATCATCATATACCAGCAACGAAGATGCATATCCATAATGATTGTCGGGTAGGCCGAGATTTAGTCCCCAGACCATTTTGCCGTTAAAATCGAAAGCGGCTACATCGGCATTGGCGAAAATTACATAAACATTTTTTCCATCAGTGGCTGCGGTAGATGCAGCATATCCTGTATAATCGGGAATTTTTGGTGTAGTTTCGGGAGAACCGGGAATATTTTCGACAGGGGCTATCCATAGTATTTCACCGGTTTCGCGGTTGAAACAGTAAACCTCTCTTTTTGTTTTGCTGGCACCGGTGAGGAAAATCTTGTTATCCCAAATTATGGGTGAATTAAATCCTTCGAGTGGTATTTCTGTTTTCCACAGAATATTTTCACCGGTTTCGCCATTCCAGCTTATTGGAATATTTTTCTGGAAAGCTATTCCATTGCCACCCGGGCCACGAAAGGTGCTGTAATTGTTAGCATATTTTTCGGGAAAAGGAATTTCATAGTTAAACCCCGGAATATCAGAAGCGAACGAATTTGTTTGTTTTATGGGTTCAGTTTTTACGGGAGCTTGGTTGGTAGGTTCAGGGGTTTTATTTGCAGAATCCGGTTTGGGTTGCTGTTCAGGCAGAATATCATCGAGGATTACTACCTCTGTAGTTGGAGGTTCAGATTTAATTTCCGGTTTATTGGTTTCAGAGGTTTTGGGTTTTTCGGGTAGAATTGTTTTTTCTTTCTTTTCAATTATTTGTTCATCCGAAAAAATTTTATCCTGGGGTTTAACGGCAGGAGTTTCTGATTCTATGATCTGGATTTCGTTGATGGGCTGGGAAATTTGAGCTAAGGTTTTATTAAAATTGTTGCCCAATTGCCGGTAAGTGAGGAATGCAAATATCAGGGTAACCGAAACCAACACCACACTAAATCCGGTTATCCATTTTCGGGTTTGTTTTTGGGTAAAGATTAAATCGTTTTTGTTTTCTGGTTTAAGATTAACCGTTTTTTTTTGGACCGAAAGTATCATTTGCATCGAAATGATTACAATAATAACCCCGATAAACAAAAGGTATCCACCCATACGGATTTGCCACTGATTAGTAAAATAGGCTTTACGTGCCAGCAAATCCAGTGTTCTGATTTGCTCCCGTAGTTGCTGATCTTCCGGGTTTTGGCTAAGCCGGTTTACAAGTGCATCAATAGTTTCGGTTTCCACCGGGTTGATGCGATTAATCTGAATATAATTTACAATAATCAGCATGCAGATTACAAATGAAAATGCCCCGGCAATGATGGCAATACTTTGCCAGAGTTTTTTATCAGGTTTGTATTTTGGTTTTTGTTCTGTCATTTTTTTTGGTTCTACTTCTATTTTAGTGGTAAACAATGATTCTGTTGTTCTGCTATAAGTTTGTTTATAATGATGAAATGCGATAATGATGAAATGCTAAAATATTTCTTGTTGGTTAAGCTAATGATATTAAATAGCTTATGTAAAAGGAATATTTTATTTTTCATTTATGATATTGTTTACATTATTACATTAAAACATTGAAGCATTTTTGTATGTTCCACTAAATTTGCAATAGAACCTTTATTTTATTCAATTTTTCCGGCATCTTTATCCACCGGACAATAATCCATACATCGGCCACAACTAAGGCATGTGCCTTTGTTGGGTTCGTAATTAGTCCGGTAATAAAATCTTGTAAGCCCGAGAAGTGTTATTCCGAGCACCAGCCCCAAAAAACCGCCGAGAATCATGCTTCCGGTTTTAAAATCATCAATTATTGAAATGGCCTCACTATAAAGCATTTCAGCAGATTTACCGGAGGTTTTAAAAGCATCAACTTCGAGTTTCATATTCTTGGTCATTGCCGATTCATCCATGTAAAGATGTTGTGCCAGCCTGACTTTTGGATTGGCAAAGGCCAGATTTTCGTGGAAACTATATCCTGCCCAAATGCCAATTGAAATTAGAACAGGAATAAGTAAACTTGTAAAAAACAGACGTTTCATGGCTTTGTGGCGGTTCTCACGCACATCTACTGAAACGGGTTTTTCGATTGCTCCGTAAGGGCATGAATTTTCGCAAAGGCGACATTGAATACAGTTTGAAGGTGTGATGGTTAGATGCCATTTGGATAAACGGCTAACAAGATTGAGTAGCACACCGTAAGGGCAAAAAAACCGGCAGTAGGGTCGGGCGATAAAAACACCTGCGAGTAAAAAAATGCCCCCAATCGAAAACATCAGAAAAGTAGCATCGAGTCTGAAAAATCCCACGAATGGATCGTAGCGGCAAATTATAAAATCGGTGGCTGTGGCCGCGTACAAAATGGCCAGCCCAAGGTAAATGTATGGAATTAATCCGAGCATTTTTTGTATCCAGGGGTTGATCTCCTTTGGCCGAAAAGCTACCAAATCCTGAATAGCTCCGAGGGGGCAGACTCCTGCACAAAATGTTCGTCCGAAAAACAGAGTAAAAATTAGTGGTATAACAAAAAATGCAATTACCGTAAGCGGAATTTTGTAGCCCGGATCAAACAGAGCCAAAGTTACATTTTGGATAGCACCGATTGAGCAAACACATCCCAGTCGATAAAACCCAAAGTAGATCAGCGAAAACATGGAAACCCAAAATACTCCACGCCGTGAGCGTTTTTTCAAGATTAGCCAGGTGATTAACGAAAGTGCTGCAATCAGCACAAAAACATCAAGATATTCCATAAAAATGCTTTCTGGCTCTGGTGACAGAGTAGGGGGTTGGGTATGCCCTGTCTCGAATTCGGGCATGGGGAAACGCTGTTGGGCAACAACTCCAGCTATCTGCGAAAGCAGAAAAAAAAGTACAAATGTGTATTTTAGAAACTTATGCATTTTTATATAAAATAAAATTAACCAGCCGATTCATCCCCAAATCCTTTGGTAAGATATGGTTTGCTGGCCGGCACACGACTAAATGCATCCGAAGGGCAATCGCGTGCAATGGCGCATTGGTTGCAGTTTACGCAGATGCTGTGGTTAACCTGTAATTGCAAAGAGCCGTTACCAAAGGCATCGCAGCCTTTAACACATTTTGCACAACCAATACATAAATCTTCGTTGATGTGGTATTCGAAAAAGGGTTCTTCGATAAATTTCCGTTCGATGGCAGCTGTAGGGCAAAGTTGATTTTCGGCACCGGTAGTGAGGTTTTTAACTTCCGGGCGAAAGTAGCCACCACAAAGGTCGCAGTACCCGCACATATCATAAACATGGAAGCATTTAACTGCCGAAGGCGTGAGCACACAACTGGTGGCACACCTGCCGCAGTGTACACATTTTGCAGGATCGAGCTGCCACACTGTGTTGCCGGATGTGGATTTGAATGCCAATATTCCACCAGCACCCACAACGCCAATGGCTAACGAATAGCGAATGCCGTTGCGGATAAACTCCCGGCGGTTTCCAGCTTTGTCTTTGTTTGGGCTACTCATTGCCCACCTCCATTGTTACTGCTCACCATTTTGTTAAATTCTTTTGCCTTTGATTGATCGCAATATGAAAGCCGCTTGCAGTTGGTGCACTTAAAATCGAATTCACATTGCTCACCCGAAGGCTTACGTAGTATTAAGTATCCACTTGCGCCAAGCATACCTCCTGCAATTATTGAGCGTGTAAGCGATTTAATAAATTCTCTACGACTATTCATTTCCTGTTATTTTCCCTGCACTTTCCCGAAAAAAAATCGGGACAGGCTAAACAGGGCTATTCACATTTAATCCCTTCAGGATTAAAATTAACCACAAAGTGGTTTAATGTGAATAACCACGGACGAAGCCTGTGGTTACGCAATGACCATATTGCAGAACCCTGATAGGGTTCAACAAATTGTGAAGTCCAAATTAAAAGCAAACCCTAACCCGGACAAGCCGGAAAAGAGATTGAAAAAGATTGATGGAACTTTATTTTTCATCAAACATAAAAACCATTCCATTTTCTGAGTCCAAAACTAAGATTTTATCTTCAGAATTTACAGCCAAATCTATGTGTGTAGTTCCTTCCTCGAAGGAGTCAGGTCCGGCTACCACACATTTGTAATCTCCGGAAGGGTAATGAATTTTGATTCGTTCGATACCTTTTTCGCTGGTAACAAACGACCCATCATGCAGCAATGCAATGTTTCCGGGATTGCAGCATCCACAAAAACCATCTAATTGCATGGAGGTACGCGCCCAGCCCGAAAACAGATCACCATTTTTATTAAAGGCCAGAAATTCGTGCTTGCCGGGGTTTACCACCCAAAGCTGTCCTTCGCGGCCAATGGCCAAATCGAAATGAGGGCTGGGAATAATAAATCCCGGAAATTCTGTTTCTTTTTTTTCACCAATACTATTTATTAATTGGCCTGAATAATTAAAATGATAAACCATTTTATTTCCGGCATCAGCCACAAACACAGATTCGTCCTCAACCGCGATGCTTGTAATGTATGCTTTTTGGTTTATTTTTTGCCATTGCATTATTAGGCTTCCTGATGGATCAAATACTTCGATGTGATTTTTCATGCCAACAAAGATATTTCCATCAGTACCTACCGCAATGCATTTTGCAGCCTCAAAAATGTTAAAAGTTTTTTTTCTGTTTCCGGCTTTATCAAAGATCAGCACTTTATTTTTACCGGCTATAAAAATATCGTCATTTTCATCGATGGCAATGCAATAAGCTTCCTCAATTTGTGGATTGATTTCGCCAATCTTTTTATAGCAAAATTCTTTTTCATCAATAATTTTCAGATTACTGATGTCATATTCGTAAGGATTGCCCTCGGTTTTGGATTCGTAGTAAAAATCCCAAACCATAAGTCCAACTATTGCAAAAAGCAACACCAATGCGCCGGCTATTATTAGTTTTTGTTTCATTATTCTTAGTTTGTTTATAATGATGAAATGCGATAA
>JAOZRY010000898.1 GCA_029939965.1 Bacteroidales bacterium
TCAACAAAAAATTTAAACAACATGTTGGTTAGTTTTGCAAATTAAGAGCTTGATTTGTGTGCGCCGGAAAACGCCGATATCATCGTTGGACAGTTATTTCGGCAAGCTCAGTACATTACATTTACAAAAGTAAACTCTTGATTTTCAACACTTCGTCCGTTTCGATCTGAGTGTTTTCTGACTCCCACTTCCTGAAAAATTGAGTTTTCTTACAGAAACAATTAACTATGAAAATTAAAACAGAGCATATTTCGCTTAGCAAAAAAATGGTGCAACTGTTTGAAGATAATCAACAGTTTATTTTCAGAAATGATTCTGCCACCATTATTAAACGACGTAAGCAGGCACTCGAAAATTTTAAACAATCCGGTTTTCCGAACTCAAAAGTCGAGAACTGGAGAAATACAAATATTTCTAAAACGCTAAAAAAAGATTTCAACTATTACCTTAAACCCGAATTTGATGAAGACATAAACCTTGATAAGATATTTCAGTGTAACATTCCGCATCTCGACACCTATATGATTTCGCAGCTCAACGGCTGGTTTGTATCGAAAAACGGATCGATAACAAAGAATAGTAATGGAGTGGTGGTAGGTAGTTTGGCGAAAGCCAAATTGGAATATCCTGAGTTATTTGATGAGCATTATGGCAAAATTGCTGATGATAAAAAAAGTGGTTTTGTAGCTTTAAATAATGCATTGGCCGAGGATGGTGTATTTATTTATGTTCCGGATAATGTGCAGGTTGAAGCACCTATGCAGATGGTGAATATTATTAATCATCACGAAAATATCTTTATCCAGAATCACAACCTTGTAATCCTCGGAAAAAACAGTAGCCTGCAACTCGTGCAGTGCGATGATTCTGTTGATCATCAAAGTAGTTTGATCAATACTATTACCGAAATTTTCATCGGCGAAAATGCTTCTCTCGATCATTACAAACTGCAAAACAAAAATGACAACTCCACGCTTATTAATTCGATGTTTTTCGATTTAAAGAGAGATGCCCGAATGTGGACAAATGCCATAACCTTGAATGGTGGAGTTATCAGGAACGAAAATTATGTAACTCTTAATGGCAACAATTGCGAAGCCAATGTAATGGGTGCGTACCTTGTAGATAAATCTCAGCATGTTGACAACCAGGTTTTTGTTGATCATGCATACCCCAATTGCCGTAGCAATGAGCTTTTTAAAGGAATTGTTGACGATAGTGCTCATGCAGTTTTTAGCGGACATGTTCTGGTACGAAAGGATTCGCAGAATACAAATGCCACTCAAAGCAACAAGAATATTTTGCTCACCGATAAAGCCACGGTAAACACCAAACCTTTTCTGGAAATTTATGCCGATGATGTAAAATGCAGTCATGGTGCTGCCATTGGTCAGATCGACGAAAATGCAATGTTCTATTTAAAATCGCGGGGCATTGGCGACCACAATGCCAAAATGCTGCTCATGTATGCTTTTGCAGCAGAAGTAATTAACCATATTAAGATAGAGCCTCTTAAAATAAGAATCGACGACATGGTAAAAAAACGTTTGCGTGGCGAATTATCTATATGCGAACAATGTGTTTTGCACTGCTCCACCATGGAAAAGGATATAAAGTTTGATATTGATATGAGTA
>JAOZRY010000222.1 GCA_029939965.1 Bacteroidales bacterium
AATCGTCAATCATAAATCAACAATCATAAACCTCCCCCCTTAAAATTTACCAGATAAAAACCTAAATCGTTAAAAACCATTAAATTTTATGATTTATTTAGAATCAAAACAAATAACTTGTCGTTTGATATATTATGTTTGTAATTGATAATAATTTTAACTTTTATAAAACTCACAGATATGGCAACACTTGAATTTGATCAGCAACTCACCAGTCTTCAGGAAAACTTGAAATATTTTGCTACTACTCTTACTCAGAATGATGAAGAAGCCAAGGACCTTGTTCAGGAAACGTATCTCAAAGCACTTACTTACCGAGATAAATTTGAAATGAACACCAACCTCAAAGCCTGGACATACACAATCATGAAAAACACTTTCATCAATAATTACCGAAGAAAGAGTAAGGTAAGTATGATCGTAGATAATACAGCAGATCTTTATTTTATTAATTCGAGTAAAAAATCGGATGCGGCCAATCCGGAGTCAACATTGGCACATAAAGAGGTAAGTAAGGTAGTTGATAGATTGCAGGATGAACATAGAATTCCTTTTAAAATGCACCATCAGGGATTTAAATACAAAGAGATTGCAGCGCATTTAAATCTTTCGATTGGCACTGTAAAGAGCAGAATATTCTTTAGTCGAAAAAAATTGATTAAGGCTTTGGCCTGATTTGTTCACAAATTTATCATTTGCCGGGCAAACTACCTTTTACTCTTTGTATGTTAACTTTCAAAAATCAGTTTGTTATAAAGGGCTTCCTTACAGTATTAATCTTAGTATTACCCCCACAATTATATGCATTATCCTGAAAGGCCTGGCTATAGAAATTCAATTTGCATTTTTATAATCCAAAAAATTCATTATACGATTTCTAACAATTTATTTTTTGCTTTTATCTTTGTTAATATTGCGGAAACCTAATAAATTGAATAATAGCGTTAAAGGTATTCAATTAAAAAAAGGTTGATTAAGAATATAGCAAAGAGTTAATAATAATGTATTAATAATGGAGACAACACTTACAGATAATAGTTTTCGCTTGCAGATGGCTCGTGACAATGAGATGGATGGATACGAGAAAATGGATCTTTACAATCAGGAAACAATTGATAAACTTGGCTATCATTATAAGGAAATTTTGAAACTTATTGGCGAAAATCCTGAACGTAATGGATTACTCAGAACCCCTGAAAGGGTTGCTAAAGCTATGCAATTTTTAACGCATGGATACGACCTGAACCCAATGGAAATTATGAAGTCAGCATTGTTTGAGGAGGACTATAAACAGATGGTGCTGGTTAAAGATATTGAGGTGTATTCGTTGTGCGAACATCACATGATTCCGTTTTTTGGTAAAGCACATGTGGCATACATTCCAAATGGCCGGATTGTTGGGCTGAGTAAAATCCCCAGGGTTGTTGATGCTTTTGCCCGGAGATTGCAGGTTCAGGAAAGACTAACAACTCAAATTAAAGATGCCATTCAATCAACACTCGATCCGTTAGGAGTGGCTGTGGTTATCGAAGCACAACACATGTGCATGTCGATGCGCGGAATTCAGAAACAAAATTCTGTAACTACAACATCAGATTTTACCGGAGCTTTTCTCAGCGATAAAACCCGGGCTGAGTTTATTCATTTAATTGGTTCAAATTTGCATTAAGGGCTTGCTCAGAAATAAGTCCGGGAGTTTAGGAACAAAAATTTATTTACCATTAAAATAAAAACCGTGATTTATGTAAAACACGGTTTTTTTTTGCAAATCTGCTATAAATATTCCTGTTGCTTCATATCATCAATCTACAACCAAAACCAGGTACTTTGAGTTTTTCCAAAACTCATCAGGTAAGGTAATTTCAAAACTGCTATAGTTTTTTTCTCCTTCTATTTTCCTTATCAGGTAACTATGGTTAGGATGAGGAGTAATGAGTTTTACTTTTTTACCATTAATCTGGAAAATACTTTTTTCTCTTGTGTCGATTTTTGTAAAATACTCTACTTCAAAATCCTGATTTAATTTTTTAACCCCTCCAATACCAATAAAACCACCTTCTTTGGTAATAATATTTTTGGCTTTCAGCTCTTTTTTAGTACCAATAATATACCACGCAGTATTCAATTTGTCTTTTTGCTGATCGATTAATTTGCCCTGCTTCAGGTTTTTTAATTTCAAATCAGATATAGACGAATATAAATCCTGTACTTCATAGTTTAAATCTTCTAACTGCCCTACCATAACCAAAATTTCGCGGTCTTTGTCTTTAATCATCACCTCAAAGTTCTCTATCATCCTTTTAAACTGGTTGTTCTCACCTTTCGAAGATTTAAGTTTGTCGCTAAGGTTTTTAAGGTTTTCCCGGTTTTGTTGCATCAGGTTGTCTATTGCCCTTATGTCGTTTTTAACCATTTCTACCCGGTTACCATTTTCATTATTACCCGAATTTTTTACAATGAGCTTTTCTTTTAGCCTCACCTGAGCCAGGTTTTCCTCGATATCGTTAAAAACTTGCATAAAATTATTGAGGTCTTCTTCCTGCCGTCCGAGTTGACTTTTCATATCTTCGTTTTCGTTTTTTAACTGCTCCAGTTTTGCATTATTACACGAAACTGTAAGGAGCAGAATTAGGAATGTGAGTGGAATTAAATTTTTCATTGTATGATGTTTAAATAATTTAGTGTGATTAACGTTTATGATCGTAAAAAATTGACAGAGCCAATAAATTTTAAAATGTCTTAATTTCAGAAAACCTTTCGTTAAATCATAATATCTTTGCAATCATTTTTTATGTACAAAATTAAAATACAATAGATTATGTTTATTCAGAACAATCAGAGTACTTACGGCAGTAGTGTTTCTACGGTCGATAATTTAACCCTGAGCAAAACATTCTTGTCAAATGTTTTTGGCTGGATGTTTTTGGGATTGTTGGCTACTGCCGGCACATCTTGGATTTTTGCCGATAGTGCATCGCTGATGTCGTTATTGATAACCGAAACCGGAATGACCACTTTGGGATGGATAGTAACATTTGCTCCTTTTGGTTTTGTTTTGCTAATGAGTTTTGGTTTTCAGAAACTCTCCTCTACGGCAATGGTAGTTTTGTTTTTGGTGTACGCTATCCTTATGGGTATGAGCCTTAGTTTTATCTTTTTGATGTATGAGCTGGGTTCTATTGCATCTACATTTTTAATTACTTCCGGGATGTTTGGTGCAATGGCAGTGCTTGGATACACTACCAAAACCGATCTTACAAAATTTGGTTCTATTTTGATAATGGCTCTTATAGGGATAATTATTGCCAGTGTTGTAAACTTGCTTATTTTCCAATCTTCTGCAATGGAATACATTATCAGCCTGTTGGGTGTGTTAATTTTTACCGGACTTACGGCCTACGATGTACAAAAACTCAAGCGTATTGGAGGAGGTATTGACCAATCGAGTGAAATGGCACGAAAATTAACAATCATGGGTGCGTTAACACTTTATCTCGATTTCATCAATTTATTTCTATTTTTGCTGCGTTTTTTAGGTAATCGTAAATAAATCAAATTATTATGAAAGCAAGCGTTTTTCCCGGGCAGGGTGCTCAGTTTATTGGAATGGGAAAGGATATTTACGAAAAGTATTCTGCCGCAAAAGATCTTTTTAAAAGTGCTAACAAAATACTTGGATTCAAAATCACCGAGATCATGTTTGATGGCACGGACGATGACCTGAGACAAACTAAGGTAACACAGCCGGCAATTTTTCTCCATTCGGTAATCTTAGTTAAAATGCTAAAGGATGATTTCAAACCTGATATGGTTGCCGGCCATTCACTTGGAGAATTTTCGGCACTTGTTGCAAACAAATGCCTCACTTTCGAAGATGGCCTCAAGCTGGTTTCGAAGCGCGCCATGGCTATGCAAAAAGCCTGTGAAATGCAGCCTTCGACTATGGCAGCCATTATTGGCCTCGACGACAGAGTGGTTGAATCCGTATTGAAGGAAATGGAAGAAGTTGTAGTTCCTGCCAATTATAACAGCCCCGGACAGCTTGTGATTTCGGGTTCGGTAGCCGGTATAAAAAAAGCCTGCGAAAAACTTAAAGAAGCCGGAGCAAAACGTGCCTTACCACTCAAAGTTGGTGGAGCCTTCCACTCACCACTTATGGAATCTGCCCGTGTCGAACTGGCCAAAGCCATCGAATCTACCAAATTCTCACAAGGTATTTGCCCCATATATCAAAACGTAACAGCACAACCTGTAAAAGACCCTGAGATAATTAAATCTAATTTAATGGCACAATTAACAGCACCTGTTCGCTGGACACAAATTATGAAAAATATGATTGCTGACGGAGCTAAAACTATCGTTGAATTTGGCCCCGGAACCGTGCTTCAGGGATTGTTCAAAAAAGTGGATCGCAATCTGAATGTAAGTAGTGCTGTTATTGCGGAGTAAATATATTTTTAGGTTAGCTACAACCAGTTGGAACAAAATCTGAAAATTAATTTTGAAATCCTACCAAGGTGGTATTCTTTATAGCAAATTTTAAGTTATGGCGAAAAACACATCAATTTTGTTAGGTGATAATTTCATCAATCATCAGATTAAATCAGGAAAATATTCTTCTGTAAGTGAAGTTGTGAGAACTGCTTTGAGAATGTTTGAACACGAAGAATCTAAAAAAACAGAACTTATAAAAGAACTGAAAAAGGGAGAAAAATCAGGCTTTATAAAAGATTTTGACCGAACATCTTTTTTAAAAAACCTTCATCAAAAATATTTGGCTTTATACGGTTGAAAAATGATTGATAGAACAGGCTGACAGATATTTGGAAAACTAACCAACATGTTGTTGTTAGTTTCCCGCTTTGCTGTTTCAATCATAAATCGTAAATCATAAATCATAAATTGAATTAGGCTCTTAAAGCATTGCATTCTTCAATTTCCCCGAATCAATCAGTTTTTTTAAGTACTTCTCGTTCCGTGCTTTTTGTAATGCTTCAAGATAAAATACGTTATGCATATCGCTGCCTGCCAAATCTACCATTCCTTCGTCAATAAATTTCTCGGCCATCTTTTTTACCTCTCCCGAATAGTAACCGGCAAGCGAATTGATGTTGATCTGGAATAAAACCCCACGATCTTTCATCTCTTCGTACTTTCTGAAATTCCTGAACCAGTATGAGTAACGCTCGGGGTGAGCCAGAATAATTTTGTAACCTTCAATTTGTAAATCGAACAAATATTGTTTTAAATTGGGATGTTCGTTAAAATACGAAAATTCAATAAGCAAATGTTTCTTGCCAAAAGTTAACAAATTTCCGGATTTATATTTTTCTTCAAATTTATCATCGATGAGGTATTCAGCAGCAGCTTCCATCTCCATCACGATATTTTGTTTTTTTAACTCACGTTTCACACGCTCCAGTCCTGATAAAATTATTTCAGGTGTATTTTGGTAAAATTCTCCCTGAATGTGTGGGGTGGTAATTAGTTTTTTGTACCCCATTTCCTTCATACCTTTTATAAGTTCAATTGAAGTTTCGAGGCTGTCGGAGCCATCATCAATTCCGGGTATCAAATGCGAATGCATATCAGTCCCTAATACCGACATGTTGATTGGTTCGGATATTTTACCGATAGAAAACAAGTTTTTGAATAGTCTCATAAAAACATATTTCATGCAATAATACTATTTGCAATTTAGATGATGAAGTTAAAGGATTTAAAAAACATTCGATTTTTCGGCATCTTTCATTTCTCGATTTACCCCGTTAAATAGATTTCTAAATGTTGTTTTAATTTCACGGGGTGAATCCCGTTAAATAAAGCACAGAACGATAATACATTTAACAGGGGTTACATTTTGCGTGTGTATGAAAACCTTATTTTTTTTATTTTAAACCTTAATAGAAGAATGAATGAATTACTCAACTCAACCTTA
>JAOZRY010000223.1 GCA_029939965.1 Bacteroidales bacterium
AAAAAGAAGATGAAACATAATAATATGCTTCGAGATACCTTTATTATTGATTAGTTTTGTCAAAAAAGTAAATATTTGGGTGAACAGCTGTCAGACAGTTTAGATTAAAAGTCAGACATATAACACTTTAGGTTCTGTGTGTAATATAGATAATAACTGTCTGACAGCTTTTTATACCGGGTTCATTAATGTAAACAACAAAAAATAATTAAAAAGATAAACTATACGAATTAATAAATTATGAGAAAATTAGCATCAATTCAAAAAATCAAATCATTAGGGCCTATCGAAGGTGCTGATGCAATTGAGAAAGCACAGGTTTTGGGATGGCAGCTTGTGGTTAAAAAAGGTGAATTTGAAATAGGGGATTTGTGTGTTTATTGCGAAATAGACTGCATAATGCCCAACAAGCCCGAATATGCTTTTCTGAAACCACGAAAAATGCGGATAAGGACCGTTAAATTAAGGGGGCAGGTTTCGCAAGGGATATGTTTCCCTTTGTCGGTATTGCCAAAGGAGGTGCCCATAACCGAAGGTTTGGATGTTACAGAAATACTTGGCGTAAAAAAATACGAACCGCCCATCCCGGCTTCCCTCGCGGGGACAATGAAAGGACGTTTCCCGTCATACATACCTAAAACAGATGAACCGCGCGTCCAGATTATGCAGGAATTTCTTGACAAACACCAGGGCGAAAAATGCTATGTTACCGAAAAGATTGACGGCAGCAGTGTTACATATTTTATGAACAACGGAGAATTTGGTGTATGTAGCAGAAATTTAGAACTATTAGAAGACGACGAAAATTCGTTGTGGAAAATTGCCCGCGAATTAGATATTGAAAACAAGTTGGCCCGGTTAGATAAAAACTATGCGTTACAAGGCGAAATTGTTGGCGAGGGGATACAAAAAAATACCTTGAAATTAAGGGGGCAGACAGTTTTCTTTTACAATGTGTTCGACATAAAAGCTTATAAATACCTTGACTTTAAAGAGTTTGTTTCGCTAATCGAATCCTTGGGGCTAAAAACTGTCCCGATTATTGATGAAGAATATATTTTGGAAAATGACATCAACAAGATCGTTGAAATGTCGATAGGAAAATCGTTGATAAACCCACAAGGCTGGCGCGAAGGCATTGTAATACGTTCACTTAAAGAACAGTTTATAAACGGGGAAAGGTTTTCGTTTAAAGCCGTTAACCCAAAATTTTTATTAAAATACGATGGATAACCCCTAACATAAATTTACCATCATTCATGAGCCCGGCCTAAAAACGAAGTTCTTGAAAATTAGTGAAATTTAAATATTTTTAAACACATGATTGCAAGGTAATTAGAAAAGTTTATTAGCGCAATCGCGACTAAATATGGCTTTTTAGACCGGACTCATCATTCATTTTTACCCATAAAGCTTACATATTTTATATTATTAGCAGATGAATAAAAACACAACAATCCTCATATTAATAATTATTTTCTCGGCTATAACAGGGCTAAAAGCCCAAACAACTGTAACCGACAGCCTCGAAAACCTTTTGCAACAGCACACCGAAAAAGATACTATTAGGGTTAATCTTTTAAATAAAACTGCTAATGACCTAGCTCGTACAAATATCGAAAAAGCATTAAAATATGCCAACGAAGCCGAAAGGCTCGCCGATAAAATAAACTTTGCAAAAGGAAAAGCTGAGGGTTTGCGTTTAATTGGAATATGCCATTATTATAAATCAGATTATTCCAAAACAGTTGAATACTCGCAAAAATCTTTAACCATTTTTAAAAATATTGGAAACAAACCAGGAATTTCAAAGTGTTTGAATGTTATTGGAGTAATATATTATAGTGAGGGAAATTACACTAAAGCCTTCGACTATTATCAGGAAGCAATGATAATTAATGAAGAAATTGGCGATAAAAAAAACCTGTCAAAAAATTTAGGTAACATTGGGCTTATTTATATGTTTCAAGGCAATTATCCCCATGCCCTCGATTATTTTCAAAAAGCACTAAAAATAAATGAGGAGCTAAATAATAACCCGGGGGTTACAAACTACCTGAATAATATTGGGATAATATACTATTATCAGAAGAATTACCCCAAAGCTCTTGAATATTATAATAGGGCATTGAAAATTAATGAAGAAATGGGCGATAAATCTGGAATTTCAAACTGTTTCAATAATATTGCAAATATTCATTTTAACGAAGGTAATTATTCACAAGCCCTGAAATATTATCGAGAAACATTAAACTATTATGAAGAGATCGATGATAAATCGAGTATTCCATCGGCTTTAAATAATATAGGATTTATTCATCAAAAGCAAGGCGATTATTTGCAAGCCCTCGAATATTTTCAGAAATCTTTGAAACTGAGAGAAAAAATGGGAGACAAATTAGGCATCTGTAATTCATATTCTAATATTGGTAAGGTTTTTCTAAAAACAAAGAACTACACCAAAGCATTGGATTATACGCTAAAGAGCTTAAAATTAGCAAATGAACTTGATTTATTAAAGAATCAGGCAAGTATTCATGGGCAACTCTCTGAAATATACGCTGCTACAAAAAACTATCAGGGAGCTTACGAAAATCAGGTGCTTTATAAAAAACTAAACGACAGCATTTTTAACGAAACAAACATTAAGGAAATAACCAGCCTCGAAAATAAATTTGAATTCGAAAAAGAAATACAAGCCATAGAATTGGAACAGCAAAGGAAAGATGCTGTTCAGATAGAAGAAGCAAGACGACAAAAAACAGTCAGGAACTCGTTTATTGGAGGTTTTTTATTAATGGCTTTGCTTGCGTTGATTGTGCTTCGTGGTTTTTTACAAAAGCGCAAATCAAACCGGACCCTGCTTGCACAAAAAAATGAGATAGAAGAAAAAAACCAACAACTTGAACTGCAAAAAAATAAAATTCAGGATTTTGCCAATGAACTTGAAAAAGCAAATGAAACAAAAGATAAATTTTTCTCGATAATTGCACACGACCTGAAAAGCCCGTTTAGCTCAATACTTGGTTTTTCGGAACTCCTACACGAAAATTTTGAAGAATTCGATGTAACCGAACAAAAGGAATTTATTAATCATATATTTCAAAGTGCACGAAATACATATAAATTACTTGAAAATTTACTTCTGTGGTCCCGTTCACAAAGAGGGAGAATTGATTTTAAACCTGAAAAAGAAAACTTGTATTTATTGATTGTTGAAACTATTAAGATTTTGGACCAAACGGCTGCAAGTAAATCAATAACCTTAAAAGACGACATACCTGAAGATATATTTGTTTATGCAGATATAGATTTATTTTCAACAATATTACGGAATCTGGTTTCGAATGCGATAAAATTTACCCCCAAAGGTGGCGAGGTAACAATAACAGCACGATCTGCTTCAGATGATGAAAACCAACATTATACTGAAATATCAGTAAAAGATACAGGCGTTGGGATTTCGCAGGAAAAACAATCCCTGTTATTTAAAATATCAAAAAACATTACGGCCAATGGAACCGAAAACGAAACCGGTACAGGGCTTGGCCTAATACTTTGCAAAGAGTTTGTGGAGATGCACAACGGCAAAATTTGGGCAGAAAGTGAACCGGGAAAAGGTTCAACATTTTGTTTTACTTTACCTGGATAGTACCTGGCCCACAGGTTTTCGAAATCATGATCCAGATAAAAACATTTCTGAAGGGTTGCAGGGTTGGCCAGGGTTTTATTTTCATCCCCGGTAATTTTATTTCATGCGCCCTGGCTACTTTTACGTAATTTTGCATAGGCAACAACTTAACAATAACATAAAGAAAGGTAAAAATTATGTTTGACAGAAAAACATATTCTCAGATGCGAAGGGCAGGATTTGGTGGTGTGGGGATATCAAAAGAAAAATTGAAACAGGCAATGGTTGAAATACTTTTACAATTGCCAAAGGGCACTTCAAACTTAAAAGAAACAGTGGTTTACAATCTTGGACAGTACGGACAAATGGCTTCTGTCAGGGAACTAAATGATGTTTGGTCACAGGCAAAAAAAAAGGTTGCAAAATCAAATCCTGAAAAATTCGTGCTCGATGGCCGTAATGCCCTTCATTGGTATGATGATAGTATAAAAATACCTGACAAAAAGATTTCTCCGGCTAATTTTAAAAAATTGAACGAATTAGCTGATAGTGACGGCTGTAGTGTTAATGCAATAGTATCTAAGCTGATAAAATCATATAAATAGACAACCATATAGAAATTTATAATAAAATGAAAGCATGGAAAAACGACATACCCATCAGGATTAAGATCTCAGGTATTCAATTAACGGAACTACAAAAGCATACATGGCAAATGTGTGAAGCTTTTGGGTTAGATAGTAAAATTGATAATTATAAAGGCACCAGGCCAATTTCATTATACAGTTGGGACCTGGACTGCATTATTGATGTTCTGGATATGGCACTGGATGATGAAGATGAATATCCTGACAAGAATAACGAGGGATACACAAAGTTGCATGAATTAAACATGTACTTTAAAAAAGCATATAAAGAAACATTCGAACACAATGACATCTAAAATAAAAACAAAAACCAGGGGGAAACAAGACTATGTCCGTAAAATTTACTAATAGGATAAGGCAAACATATTATCTCAGGGAAGGAAAAACAAAAAAAGGAAAACCCTCGTATTTTTTCTCAACAAAACAAGTTGGGAAAGTTAAAATCGTTATGCAAATACCCGATGGATATGAAATATACGAACACCCTGAAAATGCCCAGGTTTTTTTTAAGGAAGGTACGCCCTCAACTAATCACGGATATCGAAAAACACCTTATCGAACAGGCTATAAACAAGTTGGTAGGAATAAAGCGGTATATCGTGGATTGTAAAGATGAATATATAACAATTTATGAATCAAATGCCAATGTTGGAAATGTTAAAAATATATTGGGCGATATCCTAAAAGGCACTACCTTTCCTCCCGGAATTAATGCTGATAATGCTTTGGATGACCTTGCCAATATATATAATCAATATTTTAGTGCCGTGATGAGGTTTTGTTTAGATAACAAAGAAAGGCGCATGTTCACGGTAGAACGTTTTTGTTTCCGGGGTTCTATTGATGACTGGATCTATTTAGATGGGCCAGGTACGTTGAAAGAGTTAGCCGCAAAATATATTAAACTTCTTGGAACGGATGAGTTCTTTGTTTGCAGCTTAATAGTAAATAAATTGGAAATAACATGATCATAAATAAGTTAATCTCAAGCTATGAAAAGCTGGACACTTTTGATA
The DNA here is from genome assembly GCA_029939965.1 of Bacteroidales bacterium. GTDB lineage: Bacteria > Bacteroidota > Bacteroidia > Bacteroidales > 4484-276 > SABY01. Next base: position 5,295 of record JAOZRY010000223.1, read on the forward strand.
AAGTGATTATGCAAATCCTCTCAATTGCCTATTTCCCGCTAAACCAAACCCAGTTGAGAAAATGCCTTATACAATGTGGTTTCAAGTCCCCCAACGGTATAAGTTTCGATGCCATTAAAAATAACGATGCTACTAAAATACTGCGCCCAACCCTTGATAAGTTGCTGCTATTGGATTTATTGCAAGGCAAAAACCGCAGTTCCCTTTGCGTTGACCGTGATATTGTAGAAATCATAACCCGTGAAACTTTAACTGATAAAAAGTTCGGGCAATATGCAATTGAGGTTCAAACTGCCCTTAATTTAACCGAGGATACCCTGATCATGTTCTCTTCTCAGCTTAAACCCGATCATTTGATTGCTGCTATCCGAATTTTGTTTTACCAAAACAAAATAGATCAAGTATATAGCCTTTACAACAAATATCACCAGAAAACAGATCGTTATTTCTCGCTGTCAGAAATATTGCAACGGATTAGTTGTAACCCGTTTGACGTTGCCTGGGCCCGGTTGTTGCCGGCAGATGTCCATACCGACCTGTTTTTACATCCATTGTTCAACGACTTGATGTATTGGCAAAACAAAACCAAACACTACGATTATATCGAGCAATTGGTAATATCAGGGTCTGATAGATGTGAGGC
>JAOZRY010000899.1 GCA_029939965.1 Bacteroidales bacterium
CTCTTGTGTTTGGGTAATTAAATCCATAACGATGGTTGTATTAACCGAAGCATTTTCAATTTTCCATGTTTCAAAGTTCCACACAATAACCACCGAATCTACAATAACCGCATCTCCCAATCCAAAAAACTGAATCGCTTCATTTTGTCCTCCCTGTCCGCCTCCCGATTGTGTGTTCAACTCTCTCATTTGCATTACTGGTTCATTATTTATATTGGCATATACAAATATTTTTGCACCAATTGGGCCATAACTCAAAATACACGAGCCAAAGCCCCGCAAATGAATTTTTAACCAATTGTTGTTGTTCCCATTATTAACAAAAAATGAGTTATTACCTCCAAAATAATTGTTCTTTGCGGTAAAAATGTCTAAATCACCATCGTCATCAAAATCGGCCCATGCTAACCCTTCGGTGTAACCTCCGTCATTTACGAATTCATTATTTTCGGTTTTCACGAAATTCCCAAACCCATCATTCTCAAAAAGTAAATTATCGCCATCGTAGCTACCCACAGCCAAGTCTTGGTCGCCATCTTTATCGTAGTCGCCCCATGCACTCCCCGAACACCAAGTGGCCTCATTTACCAGAGGGCTATCGGTAATTTTGGTAAATGTTCCATCGCCATTGTTAATATAAAACCAGTTTGGGTACATACCGAGCTGCCCGGTAGAAACAAATAAATCCAAATCGCCATCATTATCTGCATCTCCCCAGCTTGCTCCCGAACAAGCCGAAACATCCGAAATAAATGGTTCCTCCTCAATTTTTGTAAATGAGTAGCCATCGCCTTTATACAAGCAACTAGGCGAACCCGAATTGGCAACATATAAATCCGGGTAACCATCATTATTATAATCGGCCCATGCGCAGCCACTTGAGTTGGCAATATCGTTTACTATGCTTCCTTCTGTAATTTTATAAAGAGAATTTGGGTTGCCCGAACCCAGATAAAGAAAGTTTTTTTGATCCCGATTTACTACATAAAGATCAGGATAACCATCAACATTATAATCGGCCCATGCACAGCCTACTGATTTTCCGCCATCAGTAACCACATTTCCCTGAGTGATTTTAGTAAAAGTTCCATCGCCATTTCCGATATACAAAAAATTATTCTCGTTGTGATTAGCAACAAATAAATCCATAATAAAATCCCGATCCACATCAACGGCACTTGCTGCATACGAAGCACCCCCATCAGTTACAACCTCACCCGACACTACTTTTTCGAATGTTCCATCGCCATTGTTCAAATACAAAAAATTATTTTTTCCATTATCCCCATCGTTATTTGCAACAAACAAATCGGGATAATCATCCATATTAAAATCTGCCCATACCATTCCGTAATTCCAGCCACCATCGTTCACAATATCGCCTTCTGCTACTTTTGTAAAAACTATTTCATCAATCGGAAACCCTGATTTTAAATGTTGTGAAAATAAATTGCCACAAAAAACTTGTATTGCGATAACAGCTAAAATTGAAATGGAGGTTTTGATGTTTCTGTAAAATTTTTTCATATTTATTTGTGTTGTTTAAATTGCCCTTCAAAATTAGTAAAAAAATTGTCTAATTTTGATGTAGAAAACAAAAAAAATATGCGAAAAGGATACAGGGGTAAATT
>JAOZRY010000224.1 GCA_029939965.1 Bacteroidales bacterium
ATCATTATTAAGTCGTGTAATATCTTGCCAAAAACAACAAGAATATTAGAAATAAAATACTAACGGCTATACACACGTGCGGGATGGCTATTACCCTTCAATTTGTCCAGCTTAATGTTGGTAGCCAAAATTGGCTACCCACATAAAGTCGGACAAATACAAAAATAGATTTTTCCCTTCGGTCGAAATGACCGGTTACTATTATATAGATGGTTGTGAATAAGCAGGTGCTTCGCACCTGCCTTATTCACAACCCCATCCACCCCAAGAGCAATGTCATTCCGATGGAGCGTAGCGACTGAGGAATCTATAATAAATTGAGGATTAGTCGTGTCCAACTTTGTACGGGTAGCCTGATTTATTATTGAAACCGCAAAGCGGGAAACAAACATCGTTAACATGTTAGCGTTAGTGGCTAAGAACCTAATCAGCATACTCTAATATAAACGCTTCATTTGCCAACAAATAATACGCTTTACCCGGCTCAAAAGCAGATAATGTAATTATGCCCCATTCGGGCCAGAAAACACCTGAGCCGGCAACTTCTTTAATAATAATGATGCTTTCCTCATGTTCCGAAAATAGTTCTAATATGTTGATGTTATTGCTACTTAAAACCGGTATCAGATTCCAACCTTCGTTAATTTGGATTGTTTTGTCTGCAGGTATTTCGCCTTCAAAAACAAGTTGTGTAGCATTAGCCATTTTGATAATATAGCCCTTGCCTACCTCCCAGATTTGCAGTGTATTCAAGTTTCCATCTGGCCAGTATATTCCTTCCTCATTATAAAGAATATCCAAATCATCTGATACCGGTGCAAACAGATATTCGATATTTGTATTTTCAGGGCTAATGAATGAAGAAATACCACTCCAGCCTTGTTTTAGTGTTATTTGATGTTGTGGGATAGAGCTTTGATTATTCCCAACTTTTAGTCCGTTTCCGAAGCTGGCAATCCAAATTTCATTTTGGTTGTAAGGATTAAAAAATAACCGTAAGGGATGCATAAAGTTGTAATTCTCCACAAGTTCAAAATCAGGATTTTCATCATTAATATTGTTACATACCCAAAGTCCTTCAACCTCAGTGGTTACAAATAGCTGGTTAGTATTTAACGGGTTAAAAGTACAGGATTCAACACGATGGGTTTCCCATATTTGTTGCCAATTCTGACCTCTGTCGATGGTTTTGTACAAACCGCCTTTATCGTTAGCCGGGCCACCCCAGCCACTAAAAACACCGGCATACCAGGTGTTTTGCTCAGGATCGTTAGGGTCAATTATTATATCCTTAGTCCAGTATTCCATGTTGGTATGCGACAGGTCTTGCCAGTTATTGGTTTCGGGATCGTATAAAAACACACCGGAACTATTGGTAAATTGACCTACTGTATTTCTTCGTGCCGACCATGATGTGAGCACTTTACCATCGTCTAATACAATAATGCAGGCCGGATGACCTTGTGTTCGGGTAGGGTTTACAATTTTGTTCCAAATAGCAGATTGTCCTGCCGACACAATTTCGGTTTCCCAAATTCCGCCAAAACCTGCAGCATGATTTATTACGCTGGCATACATTTTTTCCGGATTGTTGGGGTCGAGAGCAACCCAATAAACCGGCATTTCAAAATCGTGCATAAGCTGCCAGGTTGCGCCGCCATCTTCCGAAAAAATAATCTTCCCCCCTGATCCGGAATATTCTATTTCGGCATCTCTCAATCGGTGGCTTTGATAAATATCATGAACGGTTGAAGTAGCTGCATATAAATTTCCGGTTATTGGATGTTTTACCACCCAGTACATAGTATTTTGATCGTGGCCGGTAAAATCGAAGCTCCACGTTTCTCCTTTGTCCTTGCTTCGTAGCCCGCTTATATCAGAATAACCGGTAAACATGTTTTGTTCATCATCCCAAATCATGCACCATACACTGGTATTTTCGATACCGATGCTATGATAATTTTGATTTTTTGGGGTTGGACTTCCTGGCGGGTGCTCATCCAAAGGTGAAGTGTAAGCCTGCGTCCATGAGTTTCCACCATCTCCCGATTTGTGAATTACACCCATATCGCTTATAATAATTGTGTCTGGGTTAAATCTGGAAACATCAATTCCGAGAACTGCTCCGGGATACCACCAATGATGATCGCCCTGATAACCAGCCCAACCGGTAGTAATATTTTGATTATTATCAGTAAGAAAAACATGCTGCCAGTTGTTGCCTCCATCAGTGGTCTTTAATACAGTAGGGAATTCCCATTCCATGCTTCCTCCAAGATAAGAGGTGTGGATGTCGTTTTCGGCCATTGCAATTAGCATAGGATAATCCATCGTCCAGTTTATTGATCCACCAACCGACTCCCAATTACCCAAACTGTAATCTATTCGATAAACATCATCTACCGATTCCCAAAATTCGGTGGCTGGCATACCATTCCAAAAGTCAGAAATCTCAATTGTTGTGCCCATTAATCGTACTGTATCGTTTTGCCTGGCTCCTGTAAAAGAATAGAAACCCTGCCCTTCGGTCATTCCCGGAAAATTTTCGAAATCGAAATTTATTCCACCATCATGCGAAACCAGCAAACCTTCGTTTAAACCGATAAAAATATCAGGATAATCGAAAAATACACCTGCAAGGTGAGCCCCTTCATCAATAGAAGTTTCATGAATAGTTGAGAAGCTCTCTCCACCATTAGATGAAAATAAGATGCTGCTCCAGAAATTTGTTACCATAATTTCAGGATTGTGGTAATCAACAAAAAGGGCATACACACTTTCCCAGGGCATCATACCGGCAACATTTTCCCAGGTCTTGCCTTCATCAGTACTTTTTGAAACCTGGAATACATCCGTCCTGTTGTTAATGCAATACAGCAATCCGGGCTGATTGGTAAACCAGATTTTTGTTGGGCTAAAAGCCATAACTTCCCTGAAATCAACTGCATTGTAGCTAAGACCAAAATCTGTAGTGTGAAATAGTTCGCTCATATCGCAGGCAACATAATATTCGTTTGGGTTTGTTGGATTGATAGCAGGGCAAAAAAGTGCTCCTCCTCCGCCTATTCCGCGCGATTCCCATGCATTGGGTATTTGCGAATGTAAAATGGAAGGAATTATTAACAATAAAAATATGTATAGATTTTTCATGACTTATGAGTTATTTGGTTTAGATAACGAATCTACGAATATACAAAAATATTATGGTTCATGGTTCTGTTGCAATAAACCAACAAGTTTTGTGAGCAAAATGTACCCTTCCCCGTAAAATTAAAAATACCGTATTCAGCATGAAAATTTAAGATGTACTCTGATTTTTAGCGTGAATATTTAAGGTACACTCTAATAATTAGCGTGAATTTTTAAGGTACACTCTAATAATTAGCGTGAATTTTTAAGGTGCACTCTAAATATTAGCGTGAATATTTAAGGTATATTCTAAATATTAGCGTGAATATTTAAGATTAGTTCAGAATATTATTACTTTTGTCAAAATTTATTTATAATGAAAATTGAAAGAACCATTCAAGCAGCATTGATTAATGATTTAAATGAAGGTAAAAAAATAGTTGTTTTATATGGAGCTCGTCAAACAGGAAAAACAACATTGTCTAATGATATTTTATCGAGTATTAATGGAAAAATACTAAAAATTAATGCCGATGAAACAAGGTTCATAGAGATATTATCGTCCCGAAATCTTGATACAATTAAATTATTAATTGGGGATTATGATGTAATATTTATAGATGAAGCACAACAAATACCTGAAATAGGAATAAATTTGAAGATAATTAAAGATAATTTGCCTACTCTGAAAATTCTGGTAACAGGATCATCTTCTTTCGAATTGGCCAATGAAATAAAGGAGTCGTTAACAGGGCAAATTTCCACACAAAATCTTTATCCGATAGCATTGCACGAATTACGCAAATATCAAAGCATTTTTGAATTGCAAAACCGCCTGGAAGAGTATATGATTTATGGGATGTATCCTGAGCTATTCAGCTATAAGTCCGGCCAAAAGAAAGAAAAATACTTGCGGGAGCTGGTGTCATCATATTTATATAAAGACATTTTTAAACTCTCAAATATCAGAAATAAAAAGTTGCTTACCAACTTGTTGCAACTGTTGGCATTTCAATCAGGATCGGAAGTATCGATACACGAACTTGCAAAAAGTTTAAGTGTGAGCCAGGAAACTGTGAATAGTTACATCGACCTGCTCGAACAAAGTTTTATTATTTTTAGGTTGGGAGGTTTCAGTCGTAATTTACGAAAAGAGATTAGCAAACGGGATAAAATATATTTTTGGGATCTTGGTGTGAGAAACATGTTGATCAATAATTTTTCTACCCTGAAAATGCGAACAGATGTTGGTATATTGTGGGGAAACTTTATGATTGCCGAACGATTGAAACTCCTGTCGTACAACAATACATTTGCATCATCTTTTTTTTGGCGTACTTATACCGGCGCAGAACTCGATTATATAGAAGAGGTGAATGGCGAATTATTTGCTTATGAAATTAAGTACAAAAAAATACAAAAGAAAGCACCTGCAACCTGGACAGAGAATTATGGTAATAACTTCAAATGCATAACCATCAATAATTTCTGGGAGTTTGTACTCTAATTTCATTTCAATCTCTTACTCCTCAACTCCCACCGAAATTGGGAAATGATCGCTATATCCGGTCGGATCGTAAGTTGATGCTTTTGATGGCCTGCCAAAAGGCTTTGGTTTGGGATAATCGCCACCGGCCATCATTTCTGGGTACATCAAAATATTTACACGATAGGTTTCCGGGTTTAAACGTACAGGCCTTATAAGAGCAGTGCTTTTCAACATGCTCTTTGGAACCATAAACTGATCGAAAAAATATGGGAAATTACTATAAAAGAAAGTTCCAAAACCCCTTCCCATCAGTGGGTACATAAGATTTAACATGCGTGGATTCCGGGCATTTATCACTTTCATGCGGCTGTGGGTGGAGAGGGCATAATTGGAAACTGATTTGTTGAAAGGTTCATCATTAAAATCGCCCATCACCATTACAGGTGTATCGCTACCGCGAAGATCATAAATACGTTCCATCCAGTAACTCAGTGTTTCGCCGGCAATAATCCGGTAAGGTTCTGTTTCAAGTTCACCACTTATACGCGAGTACCAATGGTTTCCGATAACGATAAACGGATTGCCTTTTGTGGTATAAAAGTTAGCCTGCAAAATATCGCGTGTAGGATTGCGCTGCGTTACTACATGGCTAAACATTTCATCGAAAGTAAATTTATTTGCATCGTATATAAATGCAATATCAATCCCACGCTGGTCGCTCATGTCGTGGTGTACTATTTTATAATCGCGGTTGTGCGCCGGAAAGTACAATTTTTGAAGTAACTTTTGCAATACTACTTCATTTTCTACCTCACAAACGCCAAGAATATCCGGATTCATTTTATTGATAATGCTTGCCAGATTGTGGATTTTCATATCCAGCACTTCATGATCCCAACCCTCAAGTTCGCGGTTTAATTTATTTTGAAGCCATTCGGGTCTGTTCGGTGAATCGAAAGTATCGAAAAGGTTTTCGAGATTCCACCAGCAAATTTTGTAATAAGTTTTCATAACAATGTATTTTTACAAAAATACGAATTTCGTTCAAACTCCATCTATCTGATTATTTTTGTTTAATTATTCAGAGATAATTATCAGAAATAAAATGCAACTAACCAGCGAACAAATAGATATTATTAACTCTACGGGCAACATAAAGATTAATGCGGTGGCCGGTTCGGGGAAAACAACCACCATTATCGAGTATGCACGCTCACGCCCCAAAGAATAGTCGGATTCTTTATCTGGCTTTTAATTCTACTTTACTAAAATAAAAAGATAAATTATTGTTGTATAAATAATTCA
>JAOZRY010000900.1 GCA_029939965.1 Bacteroidales bacterium
AATCGGAGTAGATCATGAAAGCATTGTTGAGTTATGTAACAAGAGTTGGTACATTCTATATTGCACGATCTTCTGATGGAAGGTTTCACCCGGTTTTCAATGATGAGAGCCTAGGAAGCTATGTGAGTATATCGCAAGCGGTTGACGATTTGGTTCTTGACGCTACTTTTTCCGTACTTCACCCAGTTACATCTGAACTGCTCGATACTTCAGAGCTGGGCTTGCCGGAAGACCCGGGAGAGTGGGAATGTGTTTAAAGCCCAAATAAACTACTACTTTGAAAAGCACAGAATCAGGCCGATGGCGTAGTTGGGTTTGTTGAGTGGGTGTTTTTTTAGGATGCCGCTGATGTCGGTCTTCTTGGGGCGATTTATCCTTGATGTCGTATGCAAAAGGGAGCGTTGTGGTAAAAAAAAACACTGTGAAAGAGGTCTTGTTTTGGTCGTATGCTAATCTTGCTATGGCTCATACGGCGGTAGACAGGAAACAAGAGAAGTATGCTCCTTTTAATTACATGATTAGAGCAAAATTATTCAAAGGTCTCATCGAAGGGTCAATGAATATTCGAACACTGTTCGCTGATGAAAAGATAAAATTATTGTCAGGCAACAAGTGTAGCTATTGTGGCTCAATTGATAATTTAGCACTTGATCATATTTTTGCCAAGAAATTGGGTGGTAAGGATGTGGGAGATAATTTGATTTACGCCTGTCGGTCTTGCAACAGCTCTAAAGGGAAGAAAGATATGATGGAATGGATGGAGTATAAAAATACTTTTCCACCACTGATGATTTTAAGACGCTACTTGAAATTGACTATCATTTATTGTATTGAAAACAACTTGATGGAATGCTCAGTAAGCGACATAAAGAACGGAAAATATCCATTCAATATTGAGTATATTCCAGTGAGTTACCCAAAGCCAAGCGAGCTAGTATTGACAGTTGGATAAAGACGGGTAGCTACGGGGACTGCGGTTCGTCAACATAGCTACTGGCCACAACCACCGCACCCGGCAAAAAAACTTAAATAGCCATTGACAATGTATATACACTGAATATACTCTTTAATTATGATTATTTGGGACGAAAAGAAAAATATTAAATTAAAACTTGAAAGAAACATAAGCTTTGAAGAAATCTCTGAATATATTCTTTCTGAAAAGGTTATTGATGTAATTGATCACCCTAAAAGAAGAAACCAAAACTTATTTGTTCTTGAAATAAACAATTATATACATGCCGTTCCTTTTGTTATTGACGATGACGAAAACATTATTTTAAAAACCGTCTTTCCTAGCAGAAAGCTTAATAAAAAATAAAGAGGTGGAAGATGAAAAAAACGAAACTAAACACGGTTGAACACAAAATCGAGGATAATATTCTTGAGTACAAAACAGTGTCCGCAGCAAAGAAAAAAAGAATACAAGATATAATCAAAAAGGCGAATGAGAAAAAAAATATCAGTCTAAGAGTAAATAATCAGGATTTAGACCTTCTAAAAATTCGTGCAGAGCATGAGGGCATTCCGTATCAAACACTACTTTCAAGCCTTATTCATAAGTTCGTTACAGAACAACTTGTTGAACAAAAAACTATTCTTAAAAGCATCAGACTACTAAAAAACACCG
>JAOZRY010000225.1 GCA_029939965.1 Bacteroidales bacterium
TTCGACAATAAACCCGGCATCATATTATGCGTAATTTTTCTAACCTCCGATGCAGCCATTTCAAGCAATTTTGTTGCATTGTTAATTTTGGGGAGGTTATCAGGGCTTATACCATCTATCGATGTAACTTGCATTTTTGCAGTTGAGAGCAATACCCCGATTCCATCATGAAGCTCCTTTGCAATACGCTTCCTTTCTTCTTCCTGACCCTCCATTAAAAACTGCGCCGATATCAATTTTTTGTCTTTTTCGAGCTGCCTGATTCTTTGCATTGCTATAAAACTATCCTTCTTGGTTTTTGTACGGTAATAAATCAGGATGAAAAAAATGATGAGAATAATTCCGATACTACTAAAAAGGTATATATTTCGCTGGTTGATCCGCTTTCGTATCTGTAAGTCCTTTTCCAGATTTTCGTTAGTTAGTTTTAGTATCTGTGCCTGATCTTTTTCTTTTTCATATTTCAATCGAAGATCAGTAATAAAATTTTGCTTTTCCAGGGATAAAATACTGTCGTTAATTTCAAAATATTTGATTTTATAGTCAAGCGCATTTTTATAATCTCCGGCATCCTTATAATTCAAAAAAATCTTTTCGATAATATTTTTTTGCAAGTCCAAATTATTCATCTCTCTCGCCATATTAAGACACGAATCGAAAAGGATTGTTGCTTTGCTAGTCAAGCCACGCCTGGAAATAACTTCTGCTTTGCTGTACAACGCAGTAATAAAACCGGTAGAATATCCAATTTCATCAAAGGCCTTTAGTGCTACATTAAATTTGCTGAGAGCCTTAGTGTATTCCTTTTTGTTTTTATGAATATTGCCTTGGTTAATATACAAATTGTTCATGCCAATTATGTTGCCAAGTTGTTCCTGAATTTTAATGGCCTTATCAAAATACGCCATTGCAGAGTCGTAATGGGTAGTCTGCATTTCGATAATCCCAATATTAGTGTAGGCCATTGCAACATGGCGCAGGTTATTGTTTTCGAGGCTATACGGAATGCTTTGTAAATTATACGATTTTGCCAGACTATTTTCGCCGATCATAATATAAAACTTACCGAGATTAATCATTGATGGCCCTATTCCACGTCTAAAATTGTAGGTCTCACAAAGCTTAATGGTTTGCAAATAGTAATATGCGGCCGAATCGAAAAGTGATTTGTTTTTAAAAATAATTCCCAGCGCATTCGACACGCTGATCAATCCCCGGAAATTATTTAAAGCTGTGAAAATATTTTTTGACTTAATGTAATAAATGTGTGCGGTTTCATTATCACCCTTTCGTCTGAGCAAATTCCCCATTTGTAAATACCCTTTACCCATCGAGGAGCTATCGTTGTTTACCTCTCCAAGTTCTATGTATTTTCTGTTTATGCAAATTGCAGAATCAAGCTGTCCTTTTGTTTTATTAATTTGAGTCATCTGATACAAAGCGGCCATTACACCGGCATTATATTTCATTTCTGTTGCAATTGTGTGTGCCGTTTGGCAATATTCAAATGCCTTTTCCGGATCATTTCCTATCAGCGAGTTTGATATTTCCAAAAGCGTATCAACTTTAAATGGTGTATCTTTTAATACTAAAATATTTTCCTGAATATTATCAGGGAAAAAAAATGCCAGCCCGGATTTTGGAACACCCAAACATAGTAATAGTATTACGATAAGGAAGAATAATGCCCGATAATAGTGCATCAGAATTGTATTTTGCTTTGTGGCTTTCATTCTTGATTGTGCAGGATGAAAAGTAAAGAATTCACGAATTGTTCATGTTACATGATGCCTTGAGTATTTTCGGTAATCTCATTTTTATACAAATCAATGTCCGCATCATCCGAAATAAATGTTTTTGTGTTTCTCCCTCCGGGTCCTCCAACTTCTACATTTACATCGTACCTCGACAAAAGTGTGTTGTTTGCAGATGGTGTTTCCTGAGCGCATTTTTTCATATCCCGCATGGTGCTACTGGTGGTTAATAGCGAACATTTTCCAATAAATACTTCGTATGTTTTTTGGATGTGTGTGGCAAAAGCAACATCGGCTTCCTGTGAAGGATATTCCTCGAAAATAAATTTAATTTTAGACATATCACCACCTTCATAAATATGATTTAGAGGTGGCTTAATTTTTTTACCTGCAAATTGTGGCAGCTTGATGTCAACCACAAGGTAAATATTTTCGCCGTCAGGCTTTAAACTGAGGCGAACAGATGTTTCATACGTTCTCATTGTTTTGGGTTTTTAAGTTAGTGTTAAAAAATTATTTGCTGATTTGTTAATGATTCTACGGAGGTTAATTAATAAAAATCAATGTCCGCATCATCAGATATATATCCACCAAGGGTACCAATTAATGTCCCTTCCGGTTTTTGGAAAATTGCATTCACCTCAAAATTCTCTCCCTGATGGTTAAGATGGTTGGTGATTGCTGTTCGGAGTATGTTAGTGGTGTAAGTGTCCATTTGTGGAATTCGTATGTTGAGCCAAACCAATACAGTATGGGTGAAAATTGTTCCCGTTTGTTGATTTGAATCCTTTTCTTCATATACAATCCGGATTTTTTCTCCATTAACATTTACAAGTTTTTTTTCGTAAGTTGTACCCGGAGTAACTATTATTTTTACAATCGATTTGAGGTATAACAACTTCTTACTTTCCTTGAAAACATAGGAAAGTTTTAGGGAATTGGTTCTATTGTTTGGCTTCATCTTGTTGATAATTAGTTTATAAATAATCTCTAAAAGTACAATTATTTTGGTCAGAATGCAAGTTGCGAACGAGCAATATAATTGTTGGCAAGTATAAATTGAGTTGCAACAATAAGTATAGCTGAATTCGGTGAGAAAAAAATATAGCTGAATTCTGCCATACTGTTTTATTCAAAAATTTTCGTATCAGCCAAATTTTACGAATTAATGAGGTTATATAAAAGGTTCCGAATTTTGGACTAATTTTGCCCTTAAAATTGTTTTCAATGCTGTCGAAAAGCCAAATACAGTATCTAAAATCCTTGCAACAGAAAAAGTTTCGCGAAAAATATTCCGCATTTGTGGTTGAAGGACCCAAGCTGGTTTCTGAGGTTTTAAAAAGTGATTTTTCTGTTAGCGGGGTTTTTGCAATTCCTCAGTGGATTGAAAAAAACTTCAGGTTAATCGGGACAGTTAAAACTGTTGAAGTGGCTCCGAGGGAGCTGGAGCGCATAAGTGGCCTGAAAACGCCGAATAATGTAATTGCAGTGGTACAAATACCCGATAGTAATCCACCAAAAGAGATGAGCTTTGATAATTTTTTGCTGGCAGTAGATGGAATTAAGGATCCCGGTAACTTGGGGTCAATCATTAGAACCGCTGAATGGTTTGGGTTTAAAACACTCATTTGTTCCAACGATTCAGTAGAAGTATATAATCCTAAAGTGGTGCAATCTACCATGGGATCGTTATTCAGAGTAAAAGTTTATTATACCGATTTGCCAAAGTACCTCGAAGAGTTAGAGCATGATTACTCTGTTTTCGGGGCATTTTTGGATGGCGAAAATATTTATAAACAATCTTTTGCTAAAAGAGGAATACTGGTTATTGGTAGCGAATCGCATGGAATTCGGCCTGCGGTAGCCCGGAAAATAAAAAACCGGCTACATATTCCAGCTATTGCAGGTAGCGGCGAATCGCTCAATGCTTCGGTTGCAACCGCAATTTGCTGCTCCGAAATAAAAAGGTCGTTTTTAAAGAATATTTAATAATCTTTGTCATCAATATACTAAAAAGGAAATTATAGATGTTGTTCCTAATCATTTTATAAAAAAGAATAAAAATGCTGGAATTATTTATTATTACAATTGTTTTGTTAGGACTTGCCATTGCCGGGATAGCTATAAAGATGTTTGTGAAAAAAGGTGGCGAATTTCAAAAATCATGTGGGAGCATTGATCCTGACACCGGTAAACGTACTACGTGTAGCTGCGGGAAAAAAAATAGTGATGAAACTTGCGAAAATAAACACAAGCATAGTCATCATCATCATGAGGTGGAGTTTGAAGAAATTACTGCGTAGTTTTTTGTTGAAGATAAAACCAAGTATCTAATTCAATTTACGATTTATGATTTACGATTTATGATTGAAAACTGCAAAGCGGGAAACTGGCAACAAATTATTTAAATATGTTGGTTAGTTTTGCATATTAAGAGCCTATTCATCAATCATTTTTGAAAGTTTTTCAGTAGCCCAGGTTTGGTATTTGTCGTCAGCCGTCGAATAAATTAAAAAGGCCTCAAGTTCGGGTCTGTTTTTCAAAAATCGTTTTCCTTTTTCCAACCCCATAACCATAAGTGCAGTAGCATAGGCATCGGCAAGCGAAGCACTGTCGGCCAATACTGTAGCCGATAACAAGGAATGTTTCACCGGGAAACCGGTTTTTGGGTCGATGGTATGCGAATACCGGATACCGTTTTCTTTATAAAATTTACGGTAATTACCCGAAGTAGCAATTGCTTTATTGGTAATGCCTAATGTAGCTTCAAGTATTCGCTCGGAGTTGGCTTCCTCAGCAGGTTTTTCGATACCGATAACCCATAAACTACCATCAGGTTTGTGGCCTTGTGCCAGTACCTCACCACCAATATCGATCAGGTAATCCGAAATGCCTTTCGATAATAAAAACCCTCCCGTCAAATCCACTGAATAACCCTGTGCTATGGCATTGTAATCAATTTGGATGTCGGGGTTATCTTTAACGATTTTTCCTTTTTCAAGTCTCACTCCTGCAAAATTTACCAATTTCAATAAACTATCTACAACTTCCTGGTTTACCGGTATTTTGGCTTTAAAACCAAAACCCCATGCATTTACTAAGGCTCCTACAGTTATATCGAAGGCTCCGTTAGTCTCTTTCCAAATCCGTTTCGATTGTTTAAAAATTTCCATGAAGTGATCATCAGGAATTACCTTATGATCGTTGTTGTTAATTCTCGAAATTACAGATGTATGTACCCATACCGAAGCTGTAAGATCAAAGGCTTCGAGAATGGAATCGATTTCGCTTTGAAATACAAGTGTGTCCGTGGCGAAATATGTAATTGCATAATAAGTGCCCTGAGCCTCGCCAACGAACTGAATTTTTTTTATCGAAGGCTCGTCAGTACATGATGTTGCAAAAGCCAGTGTAAATAGTATTAATAAGGTGGGAAAATAACTTCTCATTGTTATCATATTTTGAGTATTATGCCTGATATTGATGTTGCGCCAAAGGTACTCGAAAATGGAAATATTTTATGCTGATGTAAATCTATGATTAAATAGTGTTGTTGTTTTAATGATGAAATGCGACAAGGAGACAAGGCGATAATGCGACAATGTGATAAGGAGAGAAGCATTTAAACATTAAATCATTAAATGGCTACCCATATAAAGTTGAACTCTATTAATTATCAATTCATTATAAATTAGAGTCATGCACGTGCGTATAGCCGTCAAGCTATGAAAATAGTGTTTTGGAAATTCATAGAATAGTTTGGCCACTATATGGAGAAGGAGCAAATACATTTCTCATCTTCAACCCAGTATGGGTTGCTGCTATTGTAGCATAGATATTTACAATGTAAATGAACTCAAAACCCAGTATGGGTTTTGTTATAGTTGAAATTCATAAGAAGTATTTTAAAAACTCAACCCATACTGGGTTGTAGAGCAGGTATCAAATTATTAAGAGCTACAATAGCGTAACCCATACTGGGTTAATCAGAATACTTTATCGGTAGCCGGGTAAATTTCCTCCCTTGGCCTGACGGCTATGCATACGTGCGGGCTGGCTATTTTTCTTCAATTTGTCCAACTTAACGTTGGTAGCCCATTAAAACATTAAAGCATTTTAGCATTAAATCATTTTAGCATTAAATCATTGAAACATTAAATCGTGTTT
>JAOZRY010000901.1 GCA_029939965.1 Bacteroidales bacterium
AAAACACCGCAATAATGCTTTTATTTTGAAGGAGAATGTAAAGAAAACTTTTAATTTGAAAGAAATCATATTGGGTATTGTTTTAACTGTAGAGCTAAAATAATATTTAACCCAAAAAAACCATTTATTTTTGAAGCCAGTTGCCGTAGGTCATTCTTCGCCAAACAAATTCCATTGGGCCATACCTGAATTTTGAAAGCCACATTTTGCTAAGCACAAGCTGAAAAATAAAAACCAATAAGGCCCACACCACAAATGTTGAAGGATTGGTGTTGCCGAAAAATCCAAACCCATAACCATAAAACAGGGTGGTAAATATTACGGATTGCATCAGGTAGTTTGTTAAGGCCATGCGCCCGGCATATTTGAACGGAGAAAGGATTTTGTACCCGGTTTTGGTTTGCGAAATAATTAGAATCAGGAGCAAATAACCAAAGCCGAGTAAGCCGTTGCCAAATTCGTAAATAGCAATGTAGGCAGCAGCAAAAACTTTTGAATCAGGGTTGCTCAAAAACAATAGTATAAATTCGATATTTAATGAGATAAATAATCCGGCAAGCAAAAATACAAATGTAATAAACCGGAATTTGGGTTGTTGATTGTTTATTGTATTAAGCAAATCCTGTCGTCCGCATACGTATCCGAAAATAAATAGTGAAAAAATTTTTGGGGCATAGTAAAAGAGGTTGATGTTTCTAAAGGTGATGTATTCGTTGAGACGAAAGAGCAGGATATCGAAATATCCTCCCCCGGAATAAATTTTTACTACCTCATCCATTAGGATGTTGCTGGTTGTTGACAAGGGGTCAGGGAGAAAGGGCACAAGGTTTTTGAATAATAAAAACCATGCTGTGAAGAAATAGGAAAGCAGGGCAATCACAAACAAAAATCTTGTATTCATTTTTCTTAATACGAGCAAAAACAAGCCCAGGATACCATACAAAAAAAGAATATCGCCAGCCCATAAAAGAGTGATGTGCAGGATTCCTATCAGGCAAAGTGAGAGCATTCTACGTGTATAAAATGCTGCAAAATCTTTTTCATGTTTCGCAAATTTTTCTGATAACATCCAAAAACCATAACCGAATAAGATAGAAAATAGAAATATAAATTTGTCCGATCCCAGGCTGACCATCCCTTTGTAAATGGCTAATTGTAAAGGATTTTCAAGGCCTTGATAAAACTCACCAAAATGATAAAAAGAGGCATGGAAGCCAAAAACGTTTACAAGCAAAATTCCCAATAGTGCAAACCCACGCAGGATGTCGATCTGATCGATTCGTTGAGCCGGTTTTACCGGACTGGCAAATAAATTTACCAGTATGTGTTTTTTCATAAAATTCAATTTTGAGGCAAAGCTAAGTATTCGGTTCATATTTTAGGGCTGGCTGAAAAATTCAGCACGTTTTTTATAGTTCGGTGCAGTGGTTTAATGATTCAATGATTGAATGGTGTAATGCTTCAATGATGTAATGATTCAATGGTTTAATGCTTCAATGATGTAATGATTCAATGCAATAATGGGCTACCAACGTTAAGCTGGACAAATTGAAGAAACATTACCATTCCGTATATATGCATAGCCGTTATGCCAAAGGAGGAAATTTACCCGGCTACCGAAAAAATATT
>JAOZRY010000010.1:0-10500 GCA_029939965.1 Bacteroidales bacterium
TTTGTTGGCAATTTCCCGTTTTGCGGTTTCAATAATAAATCATAAATCGAATTAGTGTCTTGGCAATTCATAGAATAGTTTGGGAATTAAATGAAGATGGAGCAAATACATCTCCAATCTTCAACCCAGTATGGGTTTCGCTATTATTGAAATTCACAAGAAATATTGCAAGAACTCAACCCATACTGGGTTGTAGAGCAGTCATCAAATTAACCAGAGCTACAATAGCGTAACCCATACTGGGTTAATCAGAATATTTTATAGGTAACCGAATTTTATATTGTTGTTAAACACAAAAGGAAAATGTATTAAAAAAGGGGTTCAGCTACCATTTTAATGATAAATAATGATTCTGTTGTTCTGTAAATAAGTTTGTTTATAATGATGAAATGCAACAAGGAGACAATGCGATAATGCGATAAGGAGACAATGCGACAAGGAGAACCATTTAAGCATTTAAGCATTAAATCATTTTAGCATTTAAGCATTAAATCATTTTAGCATTGAAGCATTAAATCATTTTAGCATTGAATCATTGAATCATTTTAGCATTAAAACATTGAAGCATTAACTCATTAGATCATTGAAGCATTAAACCATTTTTGTATGTTCCACCAAACTTCCTGAATAAAAAAACTATATTCTCATCCCAGGTTTCCAGTCGGCTTCGGCTAATGCACCCAGAACCCTTAGTAATGGAGAAATATTTTCGGGTTGTTTATATTTATTCCACAACTCCAGGGCTTCATCATTTTGGCCGGTCATTAGCAAAGCCCACAACGAAATTGTAAACTGATATTCAATTTCGGGTGATATTGTTTCCGGAAAATGTTTTTGCAAATGATCTGTTAACATCAATATTTTAGTATAATCCAATTGCCCGGCAGCCTGGTATAACTGTATTGCAATTTGTGCATTTTCGGGTAGTTGGCTCCATCCTGAACTTTCAATAATCGAATTCCAGATTACATCCAATTGATTTTCATTCAGAAAAGGAACTGTTGCCCTGGCTAACATCCTCACATAAGGACTCCACAAATCGGTAGAGGTGGCCTCAAAATCTGGCTTTCGAATTGCACGAATATTTCTAAGCACCAATTTATTTAACACATCCATTGCTCCATAATTAGGATTCTCATGAATGTTGTCTGATTTAAAAAACTTATAAATTTCGAGTGCATTTCTAAATTTTGCTGCATATTCAAAAGTATAATCAAGGCCAATTGAATCAGGAGGAATTAATTCGGAATTCCACATCGACCGCAAAACAGGAGCCGGGAATGAAATCAAATCAATCAGTTCTCCGGCCGAACTTCCCAAAAATCTTACACGCGGTGCATCATATTCAAGAATGGGAAAATAATCGCTATTTGCAGGATTGGTGTATGAAAAGAAAAATGGATTAAGAACGTGTTTATTCCCTATAAACCTTGTCCATAAATCATATTTGCTTTCGATACCTAA
Organism: Bacteroidales bacterium; assembly: GCA_029939965.1. Classification (GTDB taxonomy): domain Bacteria; phylum Bacteroidota; class Bacteroidia; order Bacteroidales; family 4484-276; genus SABY01. The sequence continues at coordinate 1,465 of JAOZRY010000010.1, forward strand.
TCTCGAAAGTTCAGCATTCATCTCCGGGTTATTAAAAATTTCATTTCCCGGAAGGGTTAAAATTCCGGTTTTTTTACCAATTAAAGCTACATCCCCATCATCAAGAAAATAAAGTTGATAATCAGCAAAATGCGATGAAAATGCTTTAACTATGGAAGCCACAAGCGGCAAACTCATCTCATAGGTATGAATCCACTGAACAAATAATCCTTCATCATTTAACTTTGAAGCAACAGTTTCATAAAATTCATAAGTAAAAAGGCTTGCCATTCCACTCACCCACGGATTGGATGGTTCAGAAATAATCAGATCATAAGTATCCTTCGACTTCGAAAAAAAGTTTCGGGCATCCGCAATATGAAGATCATACCGGTGATCGGTAAAAATATTATACACATAAGGCCGGAAATATTTTGAAGCTTCAACTACTGCAGATTCAATTTCAATAACGTCAAGATGATCAACCTGAACATTCATTAAAGCAGTGTGAGCCGTTTTGCCACATCCCAAACCAATAACTGCAACATTTTTGGCATCATACCGCAACGACATTGGCAGCGCAGCCAACAGAAGTTGCGTTGCTTCATCGCCTGATACCCGCTCAAAAACATTAACACTGGCATCGGGTTTTCCGTTGGTCGAAAGCACCACATTTCCGTTGGGGGTTTCAAAAACTGCAATGGTAGCCGTTTTGCCATCTTTTTGAAAAAGAATATTATTCTCCTTTTCAATATTTCCATACCTGAAAACTCCGGAGGCCATTTTAACAGGGTCGGGATGGACAAAAATAATAATACCAAAAACAATGCTGAGTGAAACAAAAATTAATGCCTTGAGGTTTGTAGTAAATTTCTGTCCGGTAATAAACAGTAGTCCCAATCCTATAAGTATATCAATAACTCCGGCAATAACCAACAGAAATTTTAGCCCAAATTGTGGCATTAAAATATACACAGCAGCAACAATCCCTATTATTCCGCCTGCAGTATCAAGTGCATAAACTTTTCCAATCGCCTCCTCGCCATGTCCGTTTTGTTGAATCATTTTTATGATTAAAGGAAGAATTATACCGGCGCAAATAGTTGCAGGTAACATAACGAGGTATGCAATTACATGGCTGCTGATATTAAAAATCAAATACCCCTCCTGATCTCTTTGGATAACACCAAGAAGCCATTCCATAATACGAAAGGTATTATTATAAACCAGAAGCGAAACAATGGCAAAGGTTCCCATTAAAAGCTGAACGATTACAAATACATTTTCGCCCTTTGCAAACCGATCAATTTTCGACTTAATTATAAAGGCACCAAGAGCAAGCCCCAAAATAAACGCGCTCAGCATTAACTCAAATGATTGCACCGAACTCCCTAGCACCATACTCAACATCCTTATCCATACTATTTGATACACAAAGGATGACGCTCCGGTTATAAGCGCCGCAACATATAAATATTTAATTATCCGGGTAGTGTGGATTGTTTTTGAATGGATTCTCTGATCCTGTGCTTTATCCTTACCAATAGAATTTTCAGGAATTAAAAAAGCAAACACAGCTATCAGAAGGTTTAATGTTCCTGCAAATACCAATGATCCCGGCAAACCCAAATCAGGAATTAGAATAAAGGCACACACTAAGATTCCGGCAGAAGCACCAAGAGAATTCACAAAATAAAATTGAGAAACGATTCTCCCTTTTTTATCCGGGAATTTTCGCTGAAAAGCCGCAGTAAGAACAGGAAATGTTGCTCCCATAAGTACGGTTGGTGGCAGAGTTAACAAAACAATGAAACTCCATTTTATGGTTTCGGCCAACAAATTGGGTAGGTTGGAATAAACGTTGACGAGTAAAAAACCCGTGGCAAGATCGAATAACGGATGGAAGAATAATGCCAGCACCCCAATAAGTGCTTCTGCAATAGCATATAAAAGGAAGAGTTTTTTGCTCCTCCTGAGCATATTCGCTCCAAGCCATGCACCCACCGACAACCCACCCAAAAAAATGATGAGAATAAACGTTTGGGCAAAAGCAGCATGCCCCACAATAATTTTAATGTAATGTACCCATACGGATTCGTAAACAATCCCGGCAAATCCGGAGAGCATAAAAAGAATAGAAAAATATCTGTATTTAAACCGAAGGTTGTTCATCTCTCAATCGGTTAGTCGTGAAAGCGCCATGAAAGGCCAAACTTAAATGCAAAATCCTGTAAGGGATAATGAGGAACCTGGTAATAGTTGTTTTCGCCAAAAGGAGCTAAAATATTCTGAAACTTCATAAAAAACCGGGTACGTGCAACATTGAAATTCAGGAAAAAATCTGCATGAACATACCCTCCAATTTCTTTTTCGTTTTGGATATAAAAACTTCTGATAGCGGGCATGTAACCATCAGCATAATATTTAGAAAAGTAATAAATATCGAACCCGGATCTTGTATGTAAAGCTCCTTTAAACATCCTCAGATTAAATGTAACGGTGAAATACGCCATTAACTCGGGCAACCTGATTATATCCTTTTCCGACACTTTTTGGTATATAAATCTGCTATCAACATCAAAATTACCGAGCATAAATTTTTGGTGCAAATAAGCCTTGAGCACTTCGATAGGTTTGTCTGACTGTGCCGCCAGGGTATCGGAACCAATATAGAGATAGTTGCTTAATGTGGTGATATCAAATCCAAGACGCGTATTTTTCTGGTCAATAAAAGCAGATAGTTTATTTGTCTTGGTTTTTGAAAAATCGTTATCCCAAATAAAATGGTTAGAAAAATAGTGGCGATAAAAATAAGGAGCTGTTGTGTTGGCCAAATCAAGCACAAAGTTAAAAGAGGTTTTATAGGGTTTCTTTCGCAAAATCTCAATAGTGCCAAGAGCGTACAAATTATACTCTCCCTGATAATCAGCACCAGTGAGCACGTACGAAGCTTTTGCATGAACCTTTATAAATGGATGTGGAGAAATTCTGATTTCGCCAAAAGGAATAAGGTTTTGGTAATCGGTTCTTTTTACACTATCGCGCACTTCGGCTATTTGATGTTTAATTCCGAAAAGAAGAAGAAATGGCTGTGGTTTCAACCTATCTAAGTAATCGGCAGTTGACCATGAAAAAGTATTTTCGATTTTCTGAAAATAAACTGAATCGTACGTTTCGGTCGAATCCACATAAATATTCGGATAATAATTCACATCCGGTTTTTGATCGGAATAAAGTTGTGAGTATCTTTTATAATTAAAAGAATGAGAAATCCTGCCAAACTTAATTTGGATTTTCTTTTCCTCTGCTACAAGCGAATCATTTATTTGTGCCTTTTTTTTGCGCGAAAGCTGAAAATATTGCTGGAGATAAACACCCGATTTTCGCAAGGTATTTTCGGCATCTGTAAGTCGTACACCAATAATTGATCTATTGGTTTCGATATCCTGTTCATAAATGCTATCATGAATGATGCCTCCATTTTCGCGTACTTTTATTTTTGCACGGGTATAGTTTGCAATAACTCCATACCTCAAATCGTCAGTAAAAAACTGAGTATTAATAGCAACGCGGGAGTCATCAGATTTTTGGCGCATATATGTACCAAGCGAATTGATCAGGTTAAAATCAACACCAATAGCCATACGTTTAAACATTCGCTGGTAGTGCCTTACATCAAAAAGCTGTTCCTTTTCTGCCCCGGTTACATATCCTAATTCGGTGTATGGCCGTGGATTGATATAATATTTTACGTCTTTCTCATCAAAAAAATAGGCGTTAAAAGTGTTTATGCCGTAATCAAAACCCATAACATTTTGAGTTTTGAAATTGAGACATTTATAAGCCAAACCCACATTTCCGAGTGATGCATTGAACAAATATTTTTTATCCACCGGACTGTATGCCTCAAAATCATGCAAGGTGGTGTCGATGGGTGTTAGTTTTATAGGGCAATCGGTGTCCAGCTTATTATGAAAGTACAGAATTGCCATGGAATCGACAGGGTAAAAGGTTGAATCGTAAGTTTGTGCTTCAACTTCCACACAACAAAACCATGCAATTATTGATACGAACAGAAAAGTGCTTTTAATACTCAAATTATTGATCATTGAAAATAATTTCAAAAATAGTGCTTTTATTGTTCCTGCATTCCTGATAACAATACATACTCTGAATGATAATAACTATTGCATGTAAAGAATATTTTTAAGCTGATTGATTGCGAAGACAATTCAAAGGAGGAAATGGAACTGGAAATTATTTCGTTGTTGGTTTGGGATTATGAAGAGAAACATCATAAAATTGGAAGTTTATCACCAATACGGGCAATAAAAATGCGTATGGATGAATTAGGACTGAAACAAAATGACCTGATAAAAATTGTAGGGGATAAGAGTCGTGTCTCCGACATATTATCTATGAAACGCAAATTAACCATACGAATGGTGAGAGAGATAAATAAAGCACTTCACATTCCGCTTGAAACATTGATACAGGAATATTAAGGGATTAAGGCTTCCTACATTGAATTGGATAAATTGAGGATTAGTCGTGTCCAACTTTGTACGGGTAGCTAAATCATAAAACACTTAGGCGATTTAAAACCCATAACAAACGAGATGAGTGAAGAAGAAAAGTTGGCCATAGTACAAAGCGAGTTTGAGCGTTTATACTACCCCAACCATCCGGTGCGTAATGCCATAGAAACATTGGATAGTATTGAGGTGGTAAGAATAATTAAGGAGGCGTTGAAATGAGAATTGAAGAATTACATCAGCTCTTGGAAGAGTTGACAGCTCGCGATATTGAAACCCAATGGATAGAATTTAAATTGAGGGCAGGCAGCATTACCAACGAACAAATTGGCGAGTATATCTCGGCCATGAGCAACGGTGCTACTATTAGTAATCAAGCTTTTGGGTATTTAGTTTGGGGTATTAATGATACTACTCACGAAGTTAAAGGAACAAATTTTTGTTTTACTATTGCCAAGCAAGGAAATCAGGATTTAGAATTGTGGATGCGCAATTTATTACACCCCAAAATTACTTTTGAAATATTTGAGTTTGATTATCACGGTAATAACGTGGTAATGCTTCGTATTCCTTCTGCCAAAGGCGAACCAACAAATTTTAAGAAAAAGCCGTACATAAGGATTGGCAGCAACAAAACAGATTTGCGTAATTTTCCCGAATATGTTCGGATTATTTACAACTCTCTTGAAGATTGGAGTGCAAAAATAATTGAGAATGCAAGTATCTCAGATTTAGATACAGATGCCATTACTGTGGCAAGAGAAAAGTTTAAGGAAAAAAGCAGTAAGGCAAAATACTTCAATCAAATTGATGATTGGGGATGATGCCATATTTTTAGATAAAGCAAAGATTACAATCAACGGAAAGATTACAAACACTGCGATATTGCTTTTGGGTAAGGAAGAATCTTCACATTATATTTTACCATCGGTTGCAGAAATAACCTGGAAACTTGAAGCAGAAGAAAAGGCCTATGAACATTTTGGCTGCCCATTACTTTTAAACACTTCAAAAGTTTTACAAAGTATTCGCAATATTAAATTCAAATTCTTTCCTGATAATGAATTACTTGCAACAACAGTTAATAAGTATGACACACGGACTATTTTAGAAGCATTGCACAACTGTATTGCTCATCAGGATTACTCATTAAACAGCAGGATTGTTGTAACCGAAAATATTAACAAACTGATTTTCTCAAATGCAGGTAGTTTTTACGAAGGTACTCCTGACGATTATACCGAAGGAAATAAAACACCTGAGAGATATAGAAATTATTGGCTGGCACGAGCCATGGTAAATTTAGGCATGATCGACTCGCTTGGTTACGGTATTCACACAATGTACCTGTCGCAAAGAAATCGCTATTTTCCCCTACCCGATTATTTACTTTCCGAATCGCAAAAAGTAGTTTTACAGATTTATGGTCACTCCATAAACGAAAACTATTCTAAACTTTTAATCGAAAGAAAAGATTTACCACTTTCCCTTGTTGTATTGCTCGACAGGATTCAAAAAAAATTACCAATTACCAATGAAGCAGTTGCTTTACTTAAAAAAGAACAATTAATTGAAGGTCGTAAGCCCAATTATTTTGTAGCGGCATCTATTGCTGATGTAACCAACAACAAGGCAGCGTATATTAGAAATAGGGCTTTCGATGATGCCCATTACAAGGATATGGTTGTTTCTTATCTAAAGAAATTTAAAAAAGCTAACAGGATGGAAATTGAAAATCTGCTGATTCCAAAACTTTCTGATATTTTATCCGATAGGCAGAAAAAAGATAAGGTAAAGAACTTGTTACAATCAATGAGGAAGGATAATAAAATTCGTCTAATCGACAGATATTGGATTCCTCTTTAGACATATTTTTAGACGAAATAAGATAGAAATAGATAAGTATTATGATAGGTAGTTTTAGACGGTATAGTAACCTTGATGGCTGAATATGAAGAAATAAGGCCTATCTTATCAGAGACAGACGAATATGAAATAAGGTAGCAATATGGCAACAGGACACCCGTCTAAATGAAATAGAATTAATTATTATTTAGACATTTTTCCAGACGAACTTTAGACGTGAATTGAAAAAAAATAGGAGAATAGGCTCTGTTAAGATAATTGCATTACAGTTGGATATTTCGGACTATGTTGCCCCCCTAAAAATGAATTGAAACTCCTATCGCTAACACCAGAACCCCCACTTATTCAACAACTGTTAATAAAAACTTAAAAAAGATTTTGGCATAGCCACGGGTGGTATTTTATCTTTGCATCCCAAAAACAGTATGATAACAATTCCGATTCAGGATTATTTATAATGAAACAGAAAGAAGTATTTTCCATTGGAAGTACTTCTTTTTTTTATCAGGTTATGTACTGGTGGCTGGAAAAGAGCTAACTTAATAATAAACCAATGAAGCACAGAAACTTAATTTCGATCAACGATTTTTCCAAAGAGGAACAAATCAAAATTTTAGACATTGCCGAAGAATTTGAGAAAAACCCCATCCAAAAAATTCTGGATGATTATGTGGTGGCAACATTGTTTTTTGAACCCTCCACACGAACCCGGCTAAGTTTTGAGAGTGCTGCATCGCGCCTCGGAGCCAAAGTAATCGGGTTTTCATCGTCAGCATCTTCGAGTGTATCCAAAGGCGAATCCCTCAACGACACTATCCTCACCGTGAGTAACTATAGCGATATTATTGTAATGCGCCATCCCAAAGACGGCAGCGCACGCTATGCCAGCGAAGTATCGCCGATTCCAATTATCAACGCTGGCGATGGTGCCAATCAGCATCCCTCCCAAACTCTTCTCGATATGTATTCGATAAGAAAAACACAGGGTACACTCGAAAACCTCAACATAGCTTTTGTGGGCGACCTGAAATACGGGCGTACCGTTCACTCCCTCACCATGGCACTTACACAGTACAACACTACTTTCCACCTGGTTTCGCCAACCGAACTAAAACTACCAAGTTATGTAAAACGCCATATCAAAGACAAAAATCTGGCATACCACCAATACACCGAAATGATGGATGTGATTCCAAAAGCAGATATTATATATATGACACGGATTCAGAAAGAAAGATTTTCGGATCCGATGGATTACGAAAAAGTAAAAAATGCTTACAACCTCGAGAATGATATGCTCGAAAATGCAAAGGACAATATGCGTGTACTACACCCACTGCCGAGAGTTAACGAAATTTCGAAAGATGTGGATGCCAACCCAAAGGCCTATTATTTTACACAAGCCTTAAACGGTGTATTTGTTCGTCAGGCATTATTGGCAACAATTTTGGGAGCTAAGTAATAAAAATAAAATTCTAAAATCGATCATTCAATCATGGATAATAAAGAAACGAGAAAAGAACTCCAGGTATCAGCCATCGAAAATGGAACTGTAATCGATCATATTCCGGCACAAAGTGTTTTTCAGGTTATCAAAATCCTCAACCTGAACGAAACCGAAAATATGGTGCTTTTTGGGAATAACTTAGACAGCCGCAAGTACGGCAAAAAAGGAATTATTAAGGTAAGTAACAAATTTTTCAAAAGCGAAGAAATCAATAAAATAGCACTGGTAGCTCCATCGGCAACATTAATTATAATTAAAAATTATAAAGTTGCAGAAAAGAGCAATGTTGAAATTCCTGATTACACCGAAAAGATTGTGAAATGCTTTAATCCGAATTGTATTACAAATAACGAAGACATTATTACCAAATTTGATGTGATAAAGGATGAGGATGTGCTCAAACTGAGATGCCTCTATTGCGAAAAAACAACCTCAAAAGAGGATATGGTGTTCGTGTAAGGGGGTTGTGTCGAAATAAGTTGAACAGAGCGAAACGTTGAATTGAGTTTACCGAAGTGTTATTTTGCATGATAATAAGGCAAAAAACGTAGGTATCCCGCTCGTGTAGAACGAAGAGGCTTTTTACTCATATAAATATTTTCAGATTAGAACTCGTTAGAATAGCCAGATAAAAATACATTTTTTCGGTAATCGTTTTTTTCGCTATTTCTGATTAAATTTGTCAAAATTTTTATAAAATGGAAAAACGAAATTATTTCAATGTAAGTGGCGATGAACTTCTAAAAAAAATAAAAGACATCATCCACGAAGGCAATGTAAATCGCATTATCATCAAAAATGAAGAAGGTAAAGTTTACCTGGAAATTCCTGTTACCATCGGGGTAATTGGAGCAGTGTTGTTACCGGTTTTTGCAGCTATCGGAGCACTTGCTGCCCTGGCCGCCAAATTTAAGATCGAGGTGGTTAAGGTTGAGGATTAGATGGCAGATACCTTAAATGTAGTAGGAGAACATACAGTGATTTAACCTGATTAACTTTTGAAATAATCAGGTTAAATTTGGCATCTTTCAAAAGGAGTGAAGATTAGTTTACCCCGTTAAATTAAAACAACATTTAGAATTCTATTTAACGGGGTTCACCCCGTTAAATTAAAACAACATTTAGAATTCTATTTAACGGGGTAAATCG